>JBHLNY010000076.1:0-12437 GCA_048941065.1 Promethearchaeota archaeon | reverse complement strand
GAAAATTCTATGGAATAAATAAACAATATTTTTATCTTTCTTCTTTAATTATTACTTTTATTGCTTATGAAGTTCAAATATACTGACTATCACGTCCACACTTTTCCTTGGAGTGTTGATATTAAAGAGAATGGTCCTATTTTTGAAGATTATATTCATTTAGCAGAAAAAAGTCGTATTAACGTATGCTTTCTTGAGCATTTTGAGCTTTACTATATAGAAATGGATAAGACTTATCCATTTTATGATGACAAAATTAATGACTACCTTGAAGAAATTGATACTTTAAAAGAAACTTATGATTTTATACTTGGTGGTCTTGAAGTAGAATATTACTCAGATAGAGATATCAAACTGAGAGAATTTATGGATGATTATGGAAGAGAATTAGATTTCATTGCGGGATCTATTCATGAATGGGTTTTTAATTACCCAATAACGACAAGAGAGAAACTTCTTCAATTCTTAGAAAGAAAGCCAATGCAACAAATTATTGATGAATATTTTGAAGTCTATGAAAAGATGATTAATTCAGAAATCTTCAAGAATGTATGTCATATTGATACTATTTTCCGTTATATTAATAATAATGATATAAAACCTGATGATGATTGCGATATTTCTGATGAAAGAGTATTAGAGTTAGGACGTCTTTGTATAAAAAATAAAATTAACATTGAATATAATTTATCAGGGCTAAAATTTCCTATAAAACATACATTTCCTTCGAAGGAAATTGTAAGGCAATTAAAGTATGAAGGGGGTAAATTTTTCGTAGGATCTGACTCTCATTCAATAAAATATTTCGAAAAGCAAATTCCAAAAGTAAAAGAAGCATATAATTTTTTAAATTCAACTAAATTGATGTAAACTAAATTATATTAGCATGGATTCAAGCAGGTTTTTATCTAAAGTAGATAAATGGGATCAAAAAATCCTTTTGAAATACAATGGAATAGGAGGAAAAGCTTTTACATATTTTTTGAAGCCCATCTCATTTTTAGGCAGAGAAACTATATGGATTTCTTTAATAACGTTTTATTTGTTCATATGGTACGACCCATTTTTATTTGCGCACTTTTCTGCAATATTTCTAAATGGATTTATATTTATTTTTTTAATCAAGCAATCTACAAGAAGATCAAGACCTTTTGAAAGATTTGGAGAGGAACAGTTAGTAGTATTGGAACGTAAGCCAATTTCTAAGAGTTTTCCTTCTTGGCATTCATATAATGTTGTGTCATATGGCTTGTTATTCGGTTTTTTACTAAAATCTCCACTTGTAGTGGTTATTATGTTGTCAATCGCAGCTTTAGTATCGTTCTCAAGAATTCAATTAGGTGTTCATTACCCTACTGATGTTATTATCGGCTTTTTTCTAGGAGTAGTTGGTTTTCTTTTTGCTATATATATCGTTTCTCCATTATTGAGTTTACTAATAAATTATTTAGAACCGCTAATTATTCACGATATTCAATACCAACAATTTAATCCTATGTTAATTCATAATATCTGGTATATTTCTTTATGTGTTGGTATTTTTAGTGGAATATTCTTACTAGCTATCTCAAAAGTAATTAAAGAATATTTTATAAGTAAAAAAGAGCAAGGGTTATAGATCTAAGCGTTTCTTTTTTGCAAATAGATCTTTTAATTCATCGAGGACACGCATTCTTGCGCTTTCTCCTGCTCTTGCTTTAACTTGATCTGGGTTAGCAATCCCTATTGGTATTCCACTTTGAGCTACTTGAAATGCACCTGATTCTATAGCTCGAAGTCGACTATCAATATCATTTAGTTGTTTAGCTAAACTTTCAGACAAGCGAATAATAACGTTCATAGTTTCTTCTAAAGTCCTCCCAAGACCATCTACCTTTCTGAGGGTAGGATCTGCTAAAGAATGAGTATCACTCATTATCTTTTTAATGTATTTTGCAAATTGAGGTTCCTTAGAAATCATTGAATAAATTGAAGTTAAATAAATCTCTACATCAAGAACAAAATCAGTTTTTTGAAGTATTTCATTTAACTTGTCCTTTAAAAGTTCAATATTCAATAAAATTTCTGGATCTTTTTTTAAATCAGGATCAAATTTATGAATAAAAACTATGATATATGGGTTTTCTTCTAAGATTATTATTAATTCAAGAATTTTTTCAAAGTATTCTAGCGAATCATCAAATCTATCTGGATCTTGGATGTCAATAATATAAATTAAAAGATCCAATTGCAGGAAGTATTGCTCTGGATTTTCTAAATATCTAGTTCTATACTCTTCTTGCCCACCTAGGTCCCAGATATAAAGCGATAGCTTTTCACTACCCACATTCATTCGATAAACTCCTTTAGTTGGTTGCGTTTTGATTAAATCACTTACTCCTAATCGTCCACCTAGTTTAGACAGGGACGCTGTCTTTCCAGCATTATCCAAGCCTGCTACTACTATTTTTTGTGCGTGAGGTTCAAAATCTCTTGTGTCAGCTTCTAAATTTGCAATTATGGAACTTATAGTTATTGCTTTTTTCAAATTTCTTTCAAGTGTTGGATATTTTTCTTTTAACTCTTCAATTTTTTCTGATAAATTTTCTTTCATTTCAGATACTGTTGATGGTTGCTCCGCTTCTTCAAGAAATTTGATTAAGCTTTCAAATGGATTTTCCTTATTTAATTTTGAAATTTCCCCAATCTTAGAAAGTTCTAGTAATTCTTTCACAATATTTGATTCTTCTTTACTTATGAATTTATAAGAATGAATTGGTAATTTTAAAATATCTTCCAAAGTTTTTAGTTTATTTATCTTAGCATCTTTAGGATCTAAAAATTTAGAAAATACATTTATCACTCTAGAAAAATCTGTTTCCGTCTCAGCCATTTTAGTAATCAATCTCTATTTCTAATTATATTATGTTAAAATAATTTTTATTCTTATTTATTAACCTTTAAAATACTAGTTAAAAAGATAAAGATTTAAATTTTCACACACGATTTTGATCTAGATTAAGATTTAAATATTAAGTATTTTTTTAAATATAATACGAAGAAATAAAATTCTAATAAAATCCTTTAATATTTCAAGTTATTATGCCATCTCATTTTGAGGAGGATAGTTTTTTTGAGGAGGAAGATCAAGAATCATGCTGTGATTCCCCCAAGATTTCTCAAGAGGATGGCTTCTATGTTTGCTTAAATTGTGGCTCTGTATATAGTCGAATTCTTGATGATAGCCCTCGTAGAGCTTTTACTCAAGAGGAAATACAAAAACGTAAGAGTAATGAACGAGTTTATAGCCCAATTGGACCTAGAACAATTATAAGAGGAAGTAGAGACGCTAGAGGAACCTTATTAAGCCCTAAATATAAATCTAAATTTAATAGACTTGCTAAAATTCATAGATCTTTGACTACAAGCTATGAGAGAAATTTATGGATTGCTTTACCAAACCTGCAACGCCTACAAAAGAGATTAGGAATTCCTGATACTGTTGCGGAAGACGCTCTTCGGATTTACACCCAAACGGTTAAAAAAAAATTAACAATGGGAAGAAGTATAGATACATTACTCTCTGCTTCTATTTTTGCTGCTCTAAGAGTACATGGTATTCCCAGAACCGTTGAAGAAATAACGAAAGTAGCACAGATACCAAAAAAAAAAGTTATTAAAAGTTATAGATTAATTCTTATGGAAGTACTTCCCAAATTAAATTTAAAAGTACAACATTTCTCCCCAATCCGCTATGTTGATAAATTTAACGATGAATTAAAACTTTCTATGCAATGTCGAAACATTGCTGTGAAAATTATAGAAAAAGCGAAAGAAAGTGGATTCAATTCAGCAGGTAAAGACCCTAAAGGAATTGCGGCAGCAGCAATATACATTGGCTCAAAGATTTGCAATGAAAATAGAACTCAGAAGGAAATTAGTAAGTTAGCGCGAGTTACTGAAGTTACTTTGAGGATGAGAGTAAAAGATTTACAAAAATATGCTAGTATTGTTGAATAATTCAAGAATTATTCAACTGGTAATAACACTTTTTCTTCTTCAAATAATGGTAAAATCAATAGCTTATCGTTTATTTTTGGTAAAAATTTATCCCTTTTATATAATTTAACATCAATAATGAACAAAATTAGTCTAATGTAAAAATTATCTTCAACTAATTTCTTATTAACGCCTAAATTATCTAAAAAGTTATATACATTATTTTTGATAAGATGATGTGTTTCCCCCGCTTTTAATAAAGATAATCCATGGAGAAGTACAAGTAATGAACTTGTATTAAGATCTTTCCTTTTATAAATAGTAATAGCTAAATCAAAATATTCTTCAGCAGCTTTTTTAAATTCTTGTATCTCTAATAGGTTTAAGATATTAAAATAATATCTCTTTCTCATAGCTTTTCGCTTATTATAAAATTCAATTTTTTCACTTTGAATATCTATTAATTTAGATTTAATTTTTGCATATCTTTGATCTAATTCAATCCGTAATTTTGATAATTCACCATATTCCTCTCTTGATAAAACTTCTTTTACTTGTTCTTCATAATCTTCTTCTCCTAAAAGAGATTTTAAAAGAATGATCTCAGGATCGAATAAAATAAGTTTTTCAATAAGAAAATTAATAATCAATTGGACTACTTTATTCTCTTTATTTTCAATTGCAGAGAAAAGATAAGTTATCATTTCAATTTCAGGCAAAGTTTTCATATTAGGTACTAAATATTTTTCAAATGTTTCTTTAGCAATTTGAAGATTCCTTTCATTGATTAGAATTATTGAACTTAAAATTAGGCCGATTGCTGCTTGTTTAAAAAATTTTTTTTCAATGAGTTTAGAAACTGTATCTAAATAAGAGATTGAGGCATCAAATAATTTATTATTCGAAAGATTTTCTAAACAAAGTGTCCAATATTGATTTTTCATTAATTTTCTCTTTGCGATATCTTGTTTTTCTTTTATAATTAAATTCGCTAAATTTTCAATTTTTTTTTCCATTTTTTCCATTTTAACAACTTGTACAATCGTTTTTTCACGTTTCACCTCTTTTTGGTAATCCTTACCTTGATAGCTATAAAGAAATTCTAATTCCTCTTCAAATAGAGGTAAATTCTCTATATAAGAAATTGCTTCTTTTAGTTTAGGCTCTTCCCCAAGCTTTTCTAATTCTATAATATATTCTATTAATTTTACAGGAAAACTCTCGGAAATTAATCTATCTAAACTAAATAGCTCCTTTTTAATTTCATTTAATAATTTAGCAATTTCTTCAGTTTTGCCTTGTTTCAACAAAATTAGGCTGGCTAAGACTAAAGAAACTCCAGCTAAATTATAATTCTGTTTCCGGTTGAATTCAATTATACTATTTCTATATATTTCTAAAGCTTTATCCAATTCTTGTTCTTTTAGGAAGTTTAAGGCATCTAAGAAATATACTCTTTTGAGTCCTGTTCTTTTCTTTAATTCATTTTCTCGATCTAATAATGCTTCTCGGCCTTTATTTTTAACAATAGAAAGCCTTTCCTTTAACATTTCTGCCTCTATAGACTCCACAACTTCTTTAGATTTTTTCTCACTTTTTGCTGCCTCAAGGTTAGCAATTTTTTTATGGAGTTCGGCTTTATATCCCTTATTTTCAATCCTATCATTATATATATGAGCATTATGGAGATCATCTAAATCTATATAGATTTCAGTTATTTTCTTATATACTTCATCTAAATTAATTTTTAATTGTTCTTCTTTTTCTAAATAAGCTGATGCTATAGTGCTTATTTTCTTTATAAGTTCTATTGCTTGATTAACCCCAGTGAGGTTTTCTTCACTTTCAACAATTCTTGAAGTTTGTTTTTTTATAACTTTTATATATAAGAGACTAATTTCTTTGGACTCATCATAAAGCATCTGATTTCTGAAGATTCTATTTGTTTTTTCAAAAATATACTCATTCTCTTCATAACTAGCTTCTTTTTTAATATCATCTTTAATCTCGTTTAATTTAAGAAGATATAATGGATAAACTCTTTTTAGATACTTTTTTTTCATATCTTCAGTAAGATCTTTATATATTACAAAAAAATCTTCAAAATTTTTCGCGTCTAACAAAATATCTAAAGATTTAGTTAGAATTTGGTCAGCAATATCTTCTTTCCCAATAGTTTTTAGATAATCAGCTTGATTTTTAAGAATTTTTGCTGCTTTTAAATGTTCATTTAGTTTAACAAGTTTCTTCGATTCCTCGATTTTCAGATAATTCATATCCACAATCATATTGATTTCAGTTTCTACAAATTCCTTTAATATATCTACTCCTCTTTTAACATTTTGTTCTAGTTCCCTTTTCTTTGATACTTTATACTCATCTTCGGCTATTGAACTTAATTTTGTTAACTTTTTCTTTATTTTTAAAGAACTTAACTTATTAATTAAAATCGTTGAAGTACCGAAATTATATTCTTTTAGGAAGAGATTTATTAATCTTTCCAATGTTGAGTCTAAATCTTTCTTTTTCACATTGTAAGATTCCCACATATTTTCAATTTCATCATATGTTTCTTTCGCAGCATAAATCTTGTTTTGATCAATTTGTTGGTTGAGATTTATTATTAAGATCTCTGTCATTTTTGTTGTCAATTTCCCTAATTCATCATATAATCCCTCACGTTGGTATTTATAAATAGCTCTATATAATTGTTCTCTTGCCGCTTCAAAATTATTTATACTTACTAAATAGTCTCCTTCAGCTCTAATTTTTTCTGAGATTTCCTTTAGAATAATTAAAAGCTCTTCATGACGTAAACTTTCAAGAATTCTAAAAGCGTTTTCAATGCTACAAGCAGAAATCCAAGAATTAATTGCTAATCTAAAAGACTCTTTAATTATGATATCATCCCCTAATTCAATACTAGACCATTGCGCGGCTTTCTCATATATTCTTGCTGCTTTTTCATATTTTGCCTTATTAAATAACCTATTAGCATCTGTAATCATTGCTTCAGCGTATAACTTCTTATAGTTAATTGATTTTTTTCTGTCAACCCTCTCTAAAATTTTACTTGCTTCTAGATATAAGTTGAGTTTTGAAAAGAGAAAGGCTGCTTGTTCACTAAGAATAAAAAATTCTTCTTTATTGTATATATCAGCAATTAGAGCTGCTTTTTTTACAGCTTGAGCAGCATAATAGTAATTTTTGTTTTCATAGTAAATATTTGCCATTTGTATAAATATTGGAAATCTCATCCATGCATTTTCAATATTTAGAGGAGTATCTCCGTTAATCATTGCTAAACATAGAGATTGCAGAGCTTGGTGAAAATTTCTGGGTTTTAAATTAACAAAAGCTTCTAAACTAAGATAGTTGACCCAAATTGTTTCTAATAATTCATTTACAGACATTGGAAGGATCCCACTTTGATCATAAAAGATAATAACTGTAGGGATATCTCTCTTTACTGAATATATGTCAGGTAGAATCATTTTAAATAATTCGAATTCTCCTATTTCTAAAGGATTCAAAAAATAGATAATTCCATCAGCAGTGGGAAGTAACTCATCAAAATCAGCTGCGATATTTGTAATGACATCAACTTCTAAATCGCAAATATCTTCTAAAACCTTTATTTCTTTATACCATTCGTTATATGATTCTTTTTCTTCTCCTATTTCATCAAATGCTTCAGAAATATAAAGGTTAGATAATTCGGAATTACCAGAAAAAGCCAAGATTTTGAAGATATATCGCATTGTTACAAAACTTATTTTTGTATTTTATTTTTCAATATTATTTGTTTTATTTGATTTCTTTCTTTTTTATTTTATTTTTTTTGTTGTGAAATTAAACAATTATTTTTAATACATAAAAATAATAGTATAAATCTTATGATAAAATTTATTATTAGAAAGTATCTTTTAAATATAATTATTTAAGTCCAAGTATTTTTAAAATTACTTAAGCACTAAACGGAGATTTGACATTGGATTACATAGAAAGGAATTATAGTATTATACAACAAAGAATGATTCAACAAATGGAAGATTCTATTATATTAGGAAGGAAATTGATCGATACAGAATTAGACACGGGATTCTTTAACTTCATTGTAAAGCCAATAGTTAAGGCATTTTATGATTATTGGGCTAGAAATGATGTAAAATCTGGTACATTAAAGCAAATTAAGATTACGTTAGATTCTGGTAAAGAATTACTACTAAATGATAATTCAGAACAGAATTTTGAAAAAGTACTTGATAAGTATTTTCCAAAATATCTTGAAGCAGACCAAACCTCACGTCAATGTAACAAAAGCCATAAGAATTATGAAAAACTAAAGAAAGTTGCTAAAGACACATTTATTAATTATTTAAGAGAGGTAATAGCGCTTTTAAGAATTAAAGACGATGTTGAATCATATGGAGACTTATGTAGGGCTGCTTTCAAAACAAAAGAAGAAGCAGAGCAAAATCTAATGAAACAATTAGATTTTACAGATAAAGGCATAAAAATAATTGAAGAAGATCCGACTTTACTTAATATACCACTTGGCAGAAAGATAATTGTAAACGCTTTAAGAAAAGGATTTGAAGAGACTAAAAAAGAATTTATTCAATCCCTTAATGATACATATAATCTAAAATAATTAAACTATTAATTATATGAATGATTTCAAATTATATATTATCTATTTCTCTTTAAGAAAACAAAAAATATAGCTAAGTTTTAGTTGTTTATCGCTTTTGGAGAATTAATTATGGATCATGTGGAGAGAAACTATAAAATCTTAGAGCAAAGAATGGTTGATCAAATGGAGATCTCTCTCAATTATGGTAAATCCTTAATTGATTCTGAATTAGACACAGGAGTTTTAAACACTTTGGTGAAACCCATCGTAAAATCTTTTTATACTTATTGGTCTGATAAAGATGCTAAAGTGGGGACATTAGAACAAATAAGAGTCACCTTAAATTCAGCAAAGGAAATAATAACTCATGGAGATGGCTCAAAAGAACAATTTGACAGAACTATTAATCGAAATTTCCCTATCTACTTAGAGAATGACCAGACGGATAAACAATGTAAACCGACGCATAAAAATTATAAAAAGTTAAGGGAAATTACAAGAAAATGCTTTATTACCCAAGTAGAAGAAAGTATTTTATTTTTAAGTGTTAAAGATGATGTGAAAAATTATTACGAGCTATCTCGAGCAACATTTAAAACAAAAGAAAATGCTTATCAAGCTTTAAAGCGTCAATTAGATTTTAATGAAGATGGAATAGCAATTGTAGAAAAAGATGATTCAATTTTAAAAGTTCCTATGGGAAGAAACATTATCTTAAAAGTACTTCGTAAGGGTTTTGAACTTACAAAGAAGAATTTGCTTGAAGAGCTTGATGAAATTTTTAATTAGAATTAAAGTGGATTAATTATTCTAAATTTAAAGAATTGATTTCTTTTGACTGAAATTAGCAATACAATAGAGGATGAAAATTTTTTCAGGACTTTTTTTTTAAACTTATTGATAATTGTCTTTATAATAATGACATACGTTTATGTTTCTGAACCATTTGGTTCAATATCTACTTTATATGTGGAAAGTGAGGAATTTAAGATTCAATTTGGTATAACCTTATTAATTTTTACGTTTTTCTCTTTTTTAGCAGGATCTTATCAAGGATTTATAGCAGGCTTTTTAGGAGAATTACTTTTTCAAATGGCTTTTTACCATAATTTATATCTTGAGTGGTGTATAATTGTCGCAATTTTAGGATTTTTATCAGGAATATATAAATATAAACCTTTAAAATATCAAGAAGGAATGAAAACATATTATACATTTATTGTGTTAATTATTATATCAACTATAATAACAGGGATTATTATTTTAGTTCATTTTTTACTCTATTCGAATGAATTTAATAGTGAAACTATAATTCAAAATTTTGGTTTCAAATTTTTTATGCAATCGCTAATTTCAATTATTTTTACAATTCCTCTGCTTCTAGTATTATATGACAGACTTTTAGCCAAAGAGGAAAGATTTATATATAATATGCTCTTAACTCACCATCCCGTTTCAGCGAGTGATCATACTTTTTACTTTAAGTTCGGGAGAACCAGAATTTATTTATGTTCTAGGTGCTCGGGGGTAATTTTAGGAGGAATTATAGCACTATTTTTAACTTATCTAATAGAAAATATATTTGATACTAGATTTAGTCCTGAATTAGCGGTGCTTCTATGTGTTGTGCTACCAATACCAGGATTGATTGATTGGGGAAGTCAAAGGCTACTTTTAAGGAAAAGTACAACCTCTTCAAGATTATTCACAGGTTTTATTATAGGGAATGCTTTACATTTTATGTCTTTTACAGATAAATATTACTTTTTCATCTTATTCTTAGTTATGTTTTACTTCACTATTTTCTTTCTATTAGTTTATTTCGGTCATAAAAAGGAATTGAAATTATATAAAGCTGAAGTGGAAGAATTTTCTACCGAAGAACAATTAAAATAATGCATTATTTCTAATGTCAATATAAAAATTGAAAAGAAGGTACCGAAAACGGTTAATATAATATTTATTCATGGACTTGAAAGTTCTGGGCAAGGGTTTAAAGCACAATTTCTTAAAAACCAGATTCCAGAGATAATAACGCCTAGTTTCATGGAATATCTACCAGGTCTATCCTATAAAAAGTTATTGAAAAAGAGAATGAAACAATTAGTTGAGATTTTAGAAAAAAAGGATTCTTGGATAATTATAGGTTCAAGTTTTGGAGGATTAATGGCCGTACTTTATACTTGCCTAAATCCATCCAAAGTTAACCGTTTAATCCTTTTAGCTCCTTTCTTAGCTACTTCTGAATTAGATCCTGCAAAGTTTTCAGAATTACCCCTTTCCATCCCTGTTATCATTTATCATGCTAGATATGATAAGATAGTCTCAATGAAAAGATCTCGAGCAAGAGCACTACAGCTCTTCTCTAATATAACTTATCATATCATTGAAGATGATAACCATAAACTCCAATCCACTGTACAAAGAATAGATTGGAAAGATTTGATATAGCACATTTAAAAAAAATATTTAAGAGCAAACCTTTTGTTTAATTCTCTTTTTAAAATTTTTTTTAAAAACTGGACTACATTTTTTTTAAAATTGATTATTAACCTTATTTAATTAAGATAAAAAAATATACAAAGTGTAAAATAAATGGATTGGAGTAATATTGCTAATAATATTTATCTATGGTATAACGAATTTTTAGAATGGTATTCAGAACAACCAATTTATGGCCAAATATTGGCACTAATTGGTGTTTTTGCAGTTCTAGCAGTTATAATCACTCTTGTCTATTACCTGATAAAAGGTATCGGTTATTTGATATATTATATTATTAAGGGAATCTATTACCTTCTTAAAGGAATAGGGTTTGGTTTTTATAAATTATGTAGAGGTTTTTACAATTTAGTATCAGGCAAAACAAAATCCAAAACACAAAATGAATCTTTATTACCTCCAGACGAGATATCTAAGGATCAGTCTTTACAACCGCATAGTTTAATTGGAGCAGTTCAACCTAACCTTATGTATTGTACTGAGTGTGGAAACAAATTTTCTGAAAAAATGATCAATAACTTAAAAACTAATAAAATTACATTTTGTATACATTGTGGAAAAAGATTCGAATTAAACGAAATCCCAAAACATACAATTTTAGCTTATTAATTTAATTCTCTATTTAAAATCAAAAAAAATTAAAATGAACAAATAAAAACAATAATATATAGGTGCAGTTAGAGGTTATGTCGAAAAAATTATATATTTGTAGAGAATGTGGATATGTGTTCCCAGAACAACTATCACATTTAATAGAACAAAATATTCAAGTTTATTGTGAAAGTTGTGGTTCACCATTCATTTTAGAGGGAGTTAAGTTCAAACCAGCTCCGGTTCCATATAGGAAAAAACCAGTTCCTCCTTATAGTATGTCAAAAAAAGATTCATCCACTTTAAACAAGATAATTCAATTTTTGGACCGAATTGCTTTTATCCCAGTATTTATTTTTACGATAGTTAGTTTTAGTTTAGTTTTTGGAATTATTTTAGATCCAGATAATTGGTTTGATATTTTCTTTAGACATACCATTCAAGGAGTAATTGGATTATTTATTTTAATCTATGATCGAGCTTATATTTCACCTAAAATAAAAGAAAAAGACTATAATATCATATTCGTTGATGCCCTCTGTTGGGGAATCTTAAGTTGCGTACTTTTCGGCACGGGTGTAATCATTCTTATTAAAGGTGTATTTATAATCATTTATGTTATAACTAACAGAGAAAACAAAGATTATAAACTATATGATTATGGGTTATTTATTAAAAATTCATTGAATTACTTTTCAGCTAAAGCTGGGTTTTTGATTATATTATTAGG
>JBHLNY010000075.1:0-12439 GCA_048941065.1 Promethearchaeota archaeon | reverse complement strand
CAATTTAAAGAGGCCCATTCAAGAGGTTTGGTCGTATTGAAAGAAGTAACATTATAAATATAAATTTCATCTAAATCCAACTTTTTATTGAAATTTTCTGGGATACCTAAATTAGCTTTAGCAAAAGGAGTTAAAAGCAAAAATATTGACTCAATGATAATTATTAATACAAGAAAAACAATTAATAAGTCCTTTTTGTACAAAATTCTCAACTTTTCTTATTTTAAGTTTATAGATTTTTTGTTCAAATGTTTGTTTAACTAGGATAAAATTCCTATATTTTCTTAATTTTTTTAATCATATATCTATTTAAAACTTTTTGGAAAATCCCTATTTTAAAAATTGCTTATGAGTTTGGAACTCATAATCTATCTTGGTATAGATTTGTTCCTGACTGTGTCGAATTATGTATAAAGCTTTCAGTTAAGGCAATGGGAAGAGGAATGGGAGAAACAATAGTTCTTTTAGGATTACTTTCCTTAATATTTCACTTTGTCTCTCAGGAAATTTAAGGAAAGAGAAATAACTTTATATTTAATTGAAATCGGGTTAAAATATAATTATTGAGAAAGAAAAATATTATTAAATGATAAGTCTAGTTAATATTGATAATTAAAAAATTAATTTTTATTTAATACAAATGCTATTTGGGTGAAAAAGTATGGTTGCTAATCAAAAAGAGGAGGATATTTCTATTAAAGAACAAATGAAAAAATTTCTAATTAAAGGTTTTTATGGATTTAATACAATACTCACATTTGGTCTAGGCCAACGACTTGGTATTTTCGATTATCTATACGAAAAATCTAAGTCTATATCTGGAACAACTCCTATATCTTCAATACTTTTTACGATAGAGGAACTTTCTGAAAAACTTAATTTAAATCTAAAATATGTAGATGCTTGGGTTCATTTAGGTCTGGAATGTGGTCTTTTTGAAATCAATGATACAACTAAAAGAGAAATAAAAACTGCGCCACATGTATATAGTTTATTAATTGACTGTAATCATATGTTTTATGTTGGAGACACTATAGGAGCATTCTATTATTTCGCACCATACCAAGATTCAATACTTAAAAGCTTTAAAACTGAAGGATTAATATCTACTACAAAATTCTATGAAGAATATCCAGAAGAAGTAATCAGAGCTACGCAGCGTATGAGTGCTAGAGTTGGATCATTGATTGAAAGGCTATTTGCTAAGAATTTCAAGGATTTTTGTAGAACTTTACGAAAAGAATCTTATATTCTTTCAGTTGGATGTGGTTATGGTTATAATTTAGCAATCTGGGCAAATAGATACAAGAAAGCGAGATTTGTGGGTATTGATATTGATTCTAAAGGAGTATCATCTGCTCAAAGACTAGTAGAAGAAAATAATTGGAGAGATAGAGTTGACATTCTTGAAATTCCAATTGATAAATATGCAAAACAATCAAAAACGAAATTTAATTTAATATTACTAAATCAAGTTCTCCATGAGATGGAAAATGATAAAACCTATAGATTAAGTATTTTCAATGATCTCTACACATTATTAAAAGATGATGGAATTCTATTAGTTGGAGAAAGCATGATTCATGGAACTTTTGATCCTCCAGAAGAATTCCAATTATTTGATGTCATGCATAAGTTTCTTGAAGCCGATTTTGCAGGTTTTTATGAAGAGAAATCTTTTAAAGAATTTGTCGATTCTACGCTTTTTAAAAAAGCAGAGTTCATAAAAGAGAAGGGAACGTATTTCTGGGTGATTCGAAAATGAAAATAAATACTAAATATAATCATATCTTGAGATATTCGTCAATTTTTTTCCTCACTAAGGTAATAAACCATTTTTAACTTTTTCTTTTAATAAATCTAACGCTTTTGACCAAGCATTTTGAAAATATATACGTGCTTCCTGCCATTCTTGATCCATTCTCCAACCCGTATGGAATAGATGAATAGTTGTTTTATCTTGATCATTGGAATCAGATGAAAGAAATACAATTACATGTGTAAGAGGATCAGCAACATTCATAAATGATTTGAATTGGACTGGTCCCTTCCACTCAAACGAAAGGAATTTATTTTTTTCAATAGCAGTTATTTTGCATCCAATTGTGCTATTTTTTTCTCTGTTGTCAGGTTCCCAGAACAATTCGTACTTACCTCCAACTTTAGGCTCTATTTCTGCTTTTTCAGTTAACCAACTCTCTAATAATTCCTTTAAAGTAAATAGATTAAAAGCTGAATAAATGTCACAATCTATTTCCTCTTTAATCAAAATAATTTTCTCCATTTTTAATTACCAATTAAACTATTTGCTAAATTTTATATTATTTTTCTTAATATATTTAAGTAACTAAATATATTAAAGTGACAAGATTTTGATATTATTTAAATCAAATAGTAACTATTTGGTAATATTGTGTTAAAAATGGAAATTTTTGAAGATTTAGAGAATATGAAGAATTGTCCGATAGAAGTTGCACTTAATTACTTAGGAAAGAAATGGACAATGCAAATAATTAGAGATTTATTTAGTGAAAAAAAAAGATTTAAAGATTTTTTAGGTTCAAATCCTCAAATTAGTACAAAAATGCTCTCATTACGACTAAAAGAATTACAAAAAGCAGATTTAATCAAAAAAAGTGTTATTTCGACTACACCAGTGATGATTGAATATTCTTTAACACAAAAAGGCAAAGAACTTAACAGAATCCTCTTTCAGTTGGCTGAATTTTCTCTAAAAAATTATCCTAATGAAGTATATTATAAAAAACCAAAATCAATAGATTTGGATATTTCAAACTTAAAAAGATTTTTTAAAGTAAGGATATCCTCTCCAATTGCAAATTTGAAAAAAGATAAATCGACTAAAAATAATTTTTAATAAAAAAGTGAAGAGTTGCTATAAAAGTAAAGAGAGAAGGTTTTAAAATATATTATCCCTGCCCCTATTCTGTTGGAGGTAGAAAGCTTCTACTCATTGGACAACTTAACCTATATCTTTAAATTAATTCATATATTATAGATCTTAACTCAAAGATAAAAGTATTTACAGAGAGATTTAAGTGGAATTAGAATCCGAAGTAAGAGAGCTTGATCAAGAAAAGGTAAATCATTCAGCATGGCTTGAAAGACCGTCGTTTCGGATTGTGCTAGTAAGTACATTTTCTGCGTTAGCTATCGTTTTAGGGTATATGCTAGCATATCTTCCTAATATTGAATTATTTACTTTAACGATATTTTTATCGGGTTTTATTTTGGGAAAGAGAGATGGATTTATTGTTGGCATATTTAGTTCATTCATATTTTGTTTTTTTAATCCTTTGGGGCCATCTCCTTTGCCACTTTTAGCGTTTCAGATGTTTCATTATTCTTTAACGGGATTTGTAGGAGCTTTAACCAGAAATTATTTGAAGAAAAAAGCATATTTTAAACCTAATGAAGATCTTTACTTGCTACCCATGATGGTAATACTTGGCTTTTTAGGAGCATTAATTACCATTAATTTTCAAATCTTTTCTACATTAGTAAATGTTCTATCTTTTTATACAATAGACGAATTCTTACCTTATTTTCTTACAGGAATATTATTTACAATTACACATATTATTGGTAACACACTAGGGTTTATTTTTATATTACCTGGGTTAATTCAATTAACTTACAAAATGCTTTATTAAGTTAGATGAAAAAATTTAAAAAATAGCAAGCAAAGCTAAAGTAGAGGGTAACATCATAACCAATATAAGAATGAGACAAATTATTAACCATCTCTTTCTTTTTTCTCGGTCTTTTTCATTTGGTTGATCATCATCCTCGTTGATATAATCATTCAAATTTTACTTCCTCATATCATTTAAGGTAGGTAATAAAAACTATTTCTTATGGATTTAAAAAGAGTTGTAACAATTATATATTTTATTTATTTTGTTCCAGAAAGAAGAGTTACTTTGCCTCCAGCAGCTTCTATTTTTTCAATCGCACGTTTTGAGGCACTTTTTACAGTGATATTAATTGATTTATTAATTTGTCCTCGTCCTAATATTTTTTGAATGTTTAAATCACCTAAATTAACAGTATATTTATTTCCTGTTTTTGATGCTTTATTATCAAAAGCAAGGCTTTCGATTTGATTATCAAGATCCCTAATATTTAAGGTATTTACTTTATTTATACGAATAATATCTTGTGGTCTGTTAAATCCTTTTTTTCCCATTTTCCAATCAGGATCAGGGAATCCCAACTCTTTTTGTTTCAAGTAGTAGCTCTTTTTACTTTTTTTCCATTGGGTTGTTTTACCTCTTCCTGCGCGTTGTCCTGTTTTCCTATGTTGTCCTACTCTACCATAACCTTGTGTACGGGTCCCTCTCTTTTTACGTATTTTCCTAGAATACTTTCTCATATATATTTTTCACCATTTATAACATCTTATGAATTAGTTCATTAATATAAATCCCCATTTCTCCAAGAATACCTCCTTCATTATAATGTTTTTTTATAGATCCGCGATATCCTTTTCTTGGAGGGTGTAATCGGAATACAGGTTTAATTTTATAGAGATCTTTCTCTTTATATTGAACTTCTCCTTTAAGTAATGCTTTAGCTAATTCTCTAAATGATTTATAATTAGTTAAATTTTTAATATGTTCTTCTGTGAGTGGTTTATTTCCTACAATTTTTCCCCTAACTCTTAATAGCCGGATTAAGGTTTTTTCATTAATTTCTCCATAAGCAATATAATCTTTGCACTTATAAAGCATCCCCTTATAGGAAGGACTACCCCAAACAAGTACTCCATGATTTACTTTGTGCATTCTTAACATTTGTAATGTATCTAAGACCTTTCTCCGCATCCCAGGGCTTCCTCTAATCCTAATTGCAAAAAATAATTTTGGAGTTTCTTCTATTTCCTTAGATTTAACTTTCTTTTTAGCCATAGCCATATTCACACCACTTAAAAGTTATAAATTGAAATTAAATTTATGAGCATTTTTAAGAGCATTAAATGTCGCTTTAACAAGGTTTTCACTTGTTCTAGTATCTCCAAAAGTATTACTCCAGATATCTTCAATTCCAGCTAATCTTAGTACTTGTTTAACTTTATCTGCACATGCTAATCCCACCCCCGCTGGAGCAGGAATTAGGCGAATTTTAACTGAACCACACTTACCTTCAATCCTAAAAGGAACACTATGAGTCCCACCACATCCACATTCTTTACTTCCACATCCTCTAAGTACAGGAACAACCGCTAGTTTTGCTTTATCTATTGCTTTCCTGATCGCTGGACCCACTTCACGTGACTTTGCTGAACCAACACCAATAAATCCATCAGCTCCAACTATAACAACAGCTTTGAACTTAGATCTTTGTCCAGAAGCAGTCATTTGTTGAACCATTTTGATCGTTATTACATCCTCTTTTAATTGAGGCAAAAGGATGTTTATAATTTCTTTTTCTTTAACAACCAAATTATTTTGGAAGATTTTATCTAAAGTAATTAATCCTTGTTGGACTAACTCCCCAAGTTTAGTCTTTGGTAGCCATTCTTCATCAATATCTCTTAAACGACTCATTTTAATTCACTTTATTAAGCTTTACTTTCTATAGTCTTTAATGTATTTAAAAATAATTGATTAATCTTTAAGGGATCAATTTTCATTTTCTTTAGATAATTTGAGAAGATTTGTTCATATTTTTCTGGATCTTCTCGCTTTAAGAGCTTTGCATAATTTTCAATATGAAAACCTTTAACTTTTTCTTCTAAACTTTCTGGAAAAAATTCCTTACGATAAGGAATATTCATTCCAGCATCAATTATACCTTTACAGGCAGCAAGTATGCGATTTCTGTGATAAAATACACCTAAATCAAATACACCCATATCAATATTTTTATTTTTTGCTCTCAATCCTGCTAAGTAACCAGTTAAATAAGAGGCTGGAATATTTCCTGTATTAGCAATCCATCCATAATTTAAACTTAATTCTTTGGAATGTGCGGAAACTAAAACTTTATCTCCTCCCAATTTAGATTGAATGATTTGGATAATAATATGGTTATTTGAAGCCCTTATCACAACTCTTAACTTTCTTGATTTTAATAATTTCAATCTTTTTTGATAATCTGTTTTTCCTTGAGCTCTACGTCGAAAAGATTTCCTATAACGTGGTCCTTTTGCCATTTTTATCTAATCCTCCCTTTTCTTATTAATTCTTTTTCTTTAATATATCGATTCATTTGCGCAACGCTATTAAACATTCCACCTTTAGCATTTTTATACAATTTTCGATACGTAGCAGTAGTGATTAACTTTCTATCCCTCAATTTTTTCAGTTCTCGTCTTTGAGGACGAATTCGTCTGATCCAAGCTTTCTTTCTAGGAGCTCTAGCATATTTAGTTCCTTTTCGTTTACCTAATCCTCTTGTTCTACCTTTTTTCTTTCTTTCGTGTTGAATATTTTTTCGATATTTAGAATTCCCTTTTTTATATTTCTTTTGTATAATACCTTCTTTTATAAGATTGCGGATATCTTCGCGAGTTATAGCGAGTTTAATATCTTCAATTAAATAAGGGTCAAAATAAACCCTATTAATTCCACATTTAAGTATTTCTGATGCCATTCTTTTCTGAGCATTTAAATTCAATTCAATTCACCTTTTAATTTAGTCTTCCATATCAAGAGCATCTTCTAATTCATCTACATCAATTAAATCTTCATCTTTTAGTTCAGATATGGGGCTCTTAACCAAAGACTCTAAAGATTCAATTTCCTTTTGAGAAATTCCAAGATTTAAGATTTTAAAACCTCTCTTTTGACATAAATCAATAAGAGCGAGTCGCTTTTTTGCTCCCAATTTACTTGAAATTTTAACAGCATGCTTATTCTTTTTTAATTTCTTGAGTTCATTTATAGTACTAACTCTTACCTCTTCATATCCAGATGGATGTAAACCTCTGACCTTTTTGGGACCTCTATACCCAACCGTTGGTGATCTTACACCTGTTTTAGTCTTTTTACGCGTTTGAGAATCTATACCTCTTGCTTTTCTCCAAGAATCTTTGATCCTCTTATATCGCCAAGATTCAACACGTCTAAAGGAAGGTCTTTTCTTTTTAATTTTTTCCCGAAGTTCTATTAATCTCTTTTGTTCTGTCATAATTAACACCTCATTTAATTTCCCAGATGACTTCATCTCCATGCATTTGTTTGTATAAATATACGCCATCTTGAAAAACACGTGGATCTTTCTTTCTTATCCTACAAGCTCTTTTAATATTTGCTGCCACCTGTCCTAAACTTTCTTTATCTGGTCCAATAAGATACACATCATCTCCATCAACTTCCACTTTAACATTATTGAGATATTTTGTTTTTCTTGGAGCTCTTTCTCCAAGAAAATTAACGATATGAACTTCTTGCTTATCAGGTTTCACTTCTACATTACAAGGGAAATGAGAATAAGCTACTTTGCAAACATATTTATAATTAGTTTGTACTCCTAAAATCAAATTATTGATAATACTAACAACAGTTTTAATTAATGCAAGAGTTTCACGCTTAGGAAAATTTGTAGAAAATATAATTTTACTATCCTCTATTGAGACTTTAATACCTCTAACATGAGAAAAATCTTTTATAATATCTCCATTTGGTCCCTTTACTCTAATATGGTGACCACCTTCTAAAGTAACTTTTACTCCTTTCGGAATCTCTAATTCTTCCTTAAAAAATGCTATTTTAACCATTTTTTACAAACCTCTGATTGATTTAATAAATATAACATAAAGTGTGACCACCAATTTCTCTTTCTTCTGCTTCTCTCATTGTCATAATTCCTTGATTTGTAGTAAGAATTATTAAACCAAACCCTGGAGCAGGCAATATCTTTCTCTCTAATGCTTCAAATTGGGAAATCTTATAATTTAAACGTATTAACCCTGCACAATAATTTATTTTACCTAATAATGCAATCTTAAACTTTCCCTGACGTCCATCATCATATCTTTCGAATTCTCCAATATATGCGTTTTTTTGAAAAATTCTTAGAACTTGCTGGAGAGTATTGGAAGCTGGACTAATGACAACCTCATTTTTACGTGCTCTTTCCGCATTTTTTATCATATTCATAGCATCACTAATTGTATTTGCCATTTTGTTTTACCTCTTTTACTCATATCTTTTGAATCCAATTTCTTTCCCTATTTCATAAAAACATCTACGACAGATGTATAACCCATACCTTCGAATCACTCCTCTATGAGTACGGCATCTTCTACACTCTCGTTGACCCTTCCCATAGTTTTTGCCTTGTGGAATTTTTCTTCACCTTAAAACCTTATATGTATTCAAGATCTAATTCTTTAACAATCACAACTCCAAAATTTTTTTTTAAAAAATATTGGGCTTCTTCACGTGAGACATAATGGTGTTTTGGGATTTTAGCACGACCTTTCCTTCGATATTTTACACGTATTCCTGGTCTTACTATTCTTCCGCAAACATCAAGACCCCAAATACCTAATGTACTTTCATATTCTATACCGGGAATAGATATATGTTCTGTTATACCAAAACCAAAATTTCCATAATTATCAAAACTTTTTCTCAATATTTTGTTGTTATTAACTACCAATAGTCTTTGCAATAATTTTTCTGCTTCCTTCCCTCTAACCGTTACTTTTGTACCTATTGGACGCCCTTTTCTTAAATTAAATTCTTTAATATTTTTTTTAGATATAGTTTTTAATGCGTTTTTGCCAGTAATTGATTCTAATATTGTTACTGCTCTTTCTAATTCCTCACCTCCTGCTCCAACTCCTATATTTAGAACTACTTTTTCTAAGTATGGTCTTTTCATAGGATTTTCCCATTTTTTATCGTATTCTTCTTGTTGGGTCTTTTGAATTGCTTTTTTGGTACTGGATGACATTTAAAATCTCACTTTAGGTTGTTAATTTGTTATATTTGGCATATTAATTTCTAATTGATCTTCACCAATTATAAAAGTATAATCATAAAGGGTTTCTGTATGGCTTCCATTATGTTCAATAGAAACGGTACTTGCCTTAGGACCAAATCTTTTGGTGATATTTTGGATTTTTCCAACTTGTCCGATATTTTTTCCAGACATAATAACTGCTAGATGTTTTTCTTTAAATTTTAATACTTTAATAATATCTTGTTCAGGGATGGAAAGTTTCAATACATCCATTCTTTGATAAATATCCTCTTTAGGATTTTTTGGATCATTGATCCTTATCAAAACATTTCTTCCATCGTGAAGATTTAATTGAATATGTCCTCCTTTAATACTTGTTTTTTGATTAATTCTACATAATTTAAAGCGACTTTCTTCTTCGGTGATTTCATGTAATATTAAACCATAATGAGAATCTGGTAGTACTCGAAAATGTTTATTCATTTTTTCGATAGAAAGGACATCCATTAAACCAACTGGATATCCTATATCTTTAACAATTTTTCCATCCACTTTAAAAAAACCTAACCCTATTACTTTTTTCGCTTCTCGATAATTATCTACGACTTTCAGGAGATCTCTAACTATATGGAGTAGCGGTAAACAAAAATTATTTGGATGAGGCCCTGGGGAAGATTTAACGAAAAATTTCCCATGCTTTCTTTTAATCTGTAAAAATACAGGAGTATTTAATCTCTTTAATATCTTCTGTCCTCCATGACGCGTCATAACTTATCTTCCACCTCTTTCTTTTTCTTAGGAGCTGTTATTTCTTCTTCCCCAAATCCATATAATGCTTTTCTTTCAATCATATTAGCACGCCATGGATCCATTTTCTTTTCCTTTGAAAATTTTGTTACAACTAAATTTGAAATGTGAATGGTAGGATAATATTGAGTCCCATCCATTTTTTCAAAGGTGCATTCTTTAATTTTACATTTCAATTCTTTTGTAATTTCAAGAACTTCACCTTCAAAATCTTTAAATTCACCTCTACATACTTTTACTTGGTCACCCACTCTAAGAGGAAGACGTCTAATTCCATATTCATCACGAAGAAAATCGGCGACTCTACAGCTTATTAATTTTGATCTTTGATGATTTTTGTAATTGTATAAAGCTTTTCTTTGCTTACTTGGTTTTCTTGATTCAATTTTCATTTTTTTCACTCTATTTTTAATATTAAATAATTAATGATGATATTGATGCTAGTCTTGGAAACATTTCTGCAGCTTCTCTCGCAATTGGTCCTCTAATCTCTGTTCCTTTAGGATCACCTTCTTTAGATATTAAAACTCCAGCATTGTCTTCAAAACATAATCTTGTTCCATCTAAACGTCTATAAATCATTCTTTGTCGTACAATTACAGCCTTTAGAATGTTTCCCCGCATTTCAGGTTTTCCTCTTTTAATTGTGACCGTACAGACGCTCCCAACAGTCGCTTTAGGTAATCTTCTTAATCTTGTCTTACTATGGTCCACATTAATAATTTGAGCAATTTTTGCTCCAGAGTTATCGGTAATTAAAATTTTCGAGCCATTACACAACCCATAGCTCGTTCTTGGCTTTACAACTCTTTTACGACCTGTCTTTCTCCTGGTCCCCATCTACATCCCCTCAGTTGTTAGTTTTTCCAATATAATAAAAGCTTTTGTTTTAGATATTTTACGAGATTCACCTATTCTCACTATATCTCCAATTTCTATCTCTTGATTTAGACATTCTGGTAAATGACAAGCTAGTCGTGAATTACGACGTTCATAACGTTGATACTTTTTTATAAATTGAACATAATCTTGTCTAATAACTACAGTATTCCTTGATTTTTTACTTACTACTAAACCTTTTGTAATTTTTCCTCTTATTCGAGTAGTACCATGAAATGGACAATTTTTATCATTACATTCTCTTGCTTTAGGAGGATTCACTCCTGGAATACCGATATTTCTAATACTCATTTTACTTTTTCAACCACTTTTTTTTTTTTAAACTTCTTAATCTATTTATAGGAATTCCAACAATCTTTGATCCGTTCACTTCTAACATACTTTCATCTAATTTAAACCTAAAAATATGATCTTTTTTTATGTATTTTTTAATTACCTTATTTTTTTGGGTTATTAACATGTTTTTTGTTTCATCGATCACAACTCCGCCATCTAAGAAATCTGAATCATTAGGTTTTGATTTGGATTTTACATACACATAAAGACCAATTAAATCATGATATATCAAGTATTTCGGATTTATAGTCATTTCTCTTCATTTATTACAGTTAATATTCTAGCAATTTGTTTTTTTAATAATTTTGCTTTTCCTGGGTTATCAGAAAGACCTCCACCAGTTTGAGAGGAATAAAGCATCATCAATTGCTCTCTTAGATCAATTAATGTTCTTTCCCTTTCCCTTTCATCCATCTCTCGAACCTTCTTGGCTGTTATAACATCCAATTCTAATCACACTTTTATATTTTCGTTTTAATTATTTCTTATTCTCAACTTCTTTACTTGGTTCTAAAGAGATCTCAGAAATATCTTCTTCATCCACTTCATCGAGTAAGGCTTTATCTTCTTCACTTAGAATCCCTTCTTCTTCTTTATAATCATAATCTTTTTTTAACCTTTTCTCTACTCTTGTTTTGGCGAATTGGGCTGCCTTTTGAGCTTGAGCCTGTGCCAAGAGATCATCTTTAATGGTAATATCATCCCCCATTTTAGTATCGGCACGCATAATCTTTACAATTACACCTAAAACGCCTGACTTTTGAATACATTGAGCTACTCCCTTATCAACACCTTCTTGAGCAGGTTGTCCACTCTTTGACATTGTTCCTGCACGAAATATTTGTGTACGGGCTCTTTGTGATGTTACTTTACCTGATATGATAATTTCTACTCCTTTTGCACCAGCATCCATTACTTTACGGAGGATGTAGTAACCTGCTCTTCGATAATGTCTTCCTCTATCGAGACTGTATGCAAGCCTTTCAGCCATAATTTGTGCATCTAAATCAGGCTGTTCTACCTCTTCCACTTCGATTTGGGGCATTAGGCTTAAGATTCGAATTATATCTTAATTTTCCAGCCCAAATCGCTCTTGTAGAACATCTGTTATCTCTTGGATTCGCTTACCACCTTTACCAATCACAAGACCGGGCCTTGAGGTTTTGAGCGTGATACGTACCCCAAGAGGGGTCTTCTGAATATCAACACCAGCAAATCCAGCTCGAACTAGCTCAGACCTTAGATATTCATTTATTTGCATTAATTTTATTCCTTGCTCAATAAAGTGTTTTGCTAACGGCATTCTTTACCTCATTTTCTATATCTTTTTTTTAATTTTTTACTTAACTTGGGAACTCGTAAATGACAATTTCTACATGCGAAAGATACTTAAATTTTGCTGTACTACGACCACGAGCTCGTGGCATATATCTTTTTATTATTCTTCCCCTATGTGTTG
>JBHLNY010000364.1:0-3086 GCA_048941065.1 Promethearchaeota archaeon | reverse complement strand
AATTATTATTGGATTTAGTTTTAAAAAATTGAAATAATACTTATTAGAAAGATTATGATGCTTTCTTTTAATTTTTAACTTATCTCATAAAAAATAATATAAGGAACCCATTACGAATGAACAGAATAGTGGATTTAAGATATTATCGTCTATCTTAAGATTTAAAATATCAATTATTAAAAAAGTTGTAGCTCCAATTAATCCAATAATGATAATTTTTAAATTACTAAGAGTTTGCTTTTCAAATATCCATAAAACTAGAATACTAATCCCTAAAGATACTATAAATCCAGAGATGTATCCAACTAATGTTTTGTTCGAAGATTTTGGAATATGAATTCGACCAAACCTGAGTCCAAATAAGGATGCAGCACCATCGCCTAAAGTGGCTATTAATGCCACAGCTGTAAATAGACCAAATGGAAGGAACAAAATCGGTACTAATGATAAAACTAAGGCAACTGGTCTTGTAAATTCATAGATCTCATTTTTTTTTAAAGTTTTTCCTAAAGTATTAGAAATGCAATTGGGGAGTAGATGATAAATATTGCCTTTATTAAATATATGCGATAAACGAACATAATCTAAAGCAGCAAATATAATAACTCCAGTATAACCCACTGTCAGTATTAAAAATATGCCATATTCTGGTCCTGAGATCCCCCAAAATAGATCAGCATCCCAAATATTATCCCAAATATGGACTGCAAAAAGCCATAAAAAAATAATAATAACTGCTGGCAATAAATGGAATGCTTTTCTATGAATATCGGTTTTTAAAGCCTTTTTTCTATCATTTAGATTATTTATCTCCATTAAAGGAAAAAGATCTATAAACTTATCTATTGTTCTTTCGTCTCTTAATTGTGGTTTTTTTTTTAAGACAAATTGATGCTGATAATATAGAATAAAAAAAATTAGCAACGGAGCATAGATACATATAATCTGAAGAGCTAATCCTTGAAACCATCTTGTCTGACTTGTATCTCTTACAAAAAATAAAGGATATACAGCTCCAGCGATAATCCATAATATAAATATCAAAAAAGAATTTGTAAATTTATGATCTGGATACTTTTTTTTGAGCTTTAGACCATAGTATAGGTGAGTAAATCCATTACCTATATAAAAAATTGTAACTGGTAAGGTGAGATAGTTATAAACCATTATATAACTAAACTAAACTAGAATTTTAAAAATAAGTTATGAAAAAATCCTCGATATAGAAGTTATCAAAATTAAAAAGAAAAATAAAATTATAATCCAAATAAAAGGACATTATCTATAAACTTTTGAACTTTTTTTAGGTTTTCTTCTCCTAACGCTTTGTCAATATCTTGTTTAAAGTTTAAAATAGCACTGACTGCGCCTATTATCGTATTTTGAATAGCACTGTTAAATTGGCTTTTTTCTAAATTTTTCTTTTTAAAGTATTCGACTCGCTCAAGCATTGCATCTTGATATTCTTCTGCTGTGCTGGTCTTTAGCTCAACAAGCTTTCTTAATTTCATCCCATTTTTATCTTCAACGAATTCAGAAGCCATTTAATCATCACTCTCCTTTCTAATTCCGCCATTACGGGCTATTTCATGTTTAATCTCTATCACTTCTTGACCAGTTGAAGTATCAAATTCATTTCGAACTTTTTCTGTTACTTGTTTAGCAATTAATTTTTCAATATGAGGTCTGTGGAGGGTATTCATAGTGCAAAAACTGACTTCCTTTACAGAGCCATCAGGCATTGCTACTCCAAAATGGACAATGCATCTTCTAGTTCTCTCAATATCCATGTTATAAGCATCCTGAAAGTGCATCGAGCTTAATAAGAGGGTTCCGTGTGTAAATGAACTTATGCTTTCCCAGTCTCCATTCATCAATAAACGACTAAACATCTCCATAAGTTTACCAGGTTTTTTAAGATATTGTAAAACGCCTAATAGAAATCTTGCACGTAACTGTGTTTTATCTATATAATTTATGCCTTTATCTAATGTCTTTCCAAAATCGCCTAATAGATTTTCAAAAACCTTAATAGGTTGCTTTTCTTTATGTTTAATCTTTTCCCAAAAACGATTAGCAAAATCAATAACTTTCAATGGGTCAAAAAATTCCATTAATGGAACCATTTCACCTGTATCAGGATCTACAGCCATGTAAGTTGCAAATCCACAATCAGGGTGGCATGTAAACTCGATAGGTTCAACATCCGCTAAGTAAGCAATAACTCTCCCGAATTCCACGATTGTTGTGAGCGGATACCACGCATTTTCTATGCTTATTTTACCACTAGTTTGATTTTCAATCTCTTTAATGACATCAGCATTAGTAATTCGTAATTCATGTCTTTCTTCCGTTGCAATTCTACCGCATAGAGAGACTGGTTGGAATGTAATTCCTCTAACTACATCGATATTATCAATTGCAAATTGAATGATATTACCTATTTCTATATCAGTTACACCTTTAGCAATCGTAGCCACTAAATTTATTGATGATAATCCTGCTTTTCTACAATTTTCAATGACTCGATTTTTATAACTCATTAAATTTTTAATTCCCCGTGTTTTTTCATAAGTGATATTATTAATCCCGTCAAATTGAAAATAAAGTGTATCTAAACCCATTTCATAGACTTTTTTAGTCCATTCGAGACCTCCCTTCTTTTTTTGAAATCCATATCCATTTGTGGCTACGATAACTTCCTGAAAACCATGATCTTTTGCCATTTTGCAGATTTCAGGAAAATCCTTCCTGACAGTAGGCTCTCCGCCTGTAAACATTATTGCTACTGCAGGCATTGGTTTTTCTCTAAAATGACGCATGATTCTATCTATTTCTTCTAATGTTGGTTCCACAAGATAACCACTTTGCAATACATTAGCATAACAGAAATTACAATTAAAATTACATCTATTTGTAAGGTCAATTAAAGCCAATGAACATGCAGAGAGATGTTCAGGGCACAAACCGCAATTATAGGGACATCCTCTAGGGTCTTCTCCAGAACAGTCAGGGGGGTTTGCTTCTCCATTCTTTTCAAATTGCCAAACAACCTTACCCTCCTCATCTTTTACAGCATAATGAGT
>JBHLNY010000074.1:0-12582 GCA_048941065.1 Promethearchaeota archaeon | reverse complement strand
TTAAGATTGTACTCCATCTCACCAATTTGTCCAGAAGAACTAAATATTAATCCTTGTTTTTCAATTGCTTTCATATTGAGAATATCAGAATAGATTTCAGCGTCTTTAATCGCTTCAACCAAAAAGTCAGGTTCAATTACCCAAGTTGAGTCATATTCAATTTTTAATAAATTATCCATTGGTATCTCTTCAATATCAATATCTAATAGCGCTAAACTAAATGTTCTTTTACGTGAGGTTCCTTCTCTCTGCATTTTAATTTTAATCTTTTGGTCACTTTTATTGAAGTCTATCTCGACAGAATCATTTGTAGAACTTCTTTTTAGGATTTTATCAAGATCATCCAAGTTTAAACCTACTTTAGTTTCTTGACTACATTTAAACTCATCAAAATCATCCTTTTTGATAGATAGTTTTAACAAACAGATTCGACTAGGATCCATTGCAGAAATAGTAAAATCTTTAGGGGTGACTCGAAACTCAGTTTCATCAATTATACTTGCTAGAGTTTCAACAATTCCTTTTAAAACCCGACTATTTTCCAATTTTAATGTAAAACTCATATTCTTTCAGCACGTTAATTCCATATTAATTAAGATAATTTAGTTTTATTGCCATTATTAATAATGTTTAATATTAGTGTTTTAATAAGATCAATTTTAGGTTTTGAATTAATTATTTATACTTATCTTAAATTTTGAATGTTATATTGAATAAATAAATGAATTATATTTAATAAAAAAAATGACAACTTCGCCTGCAAAACAAAGAACTATCAAAGACATAAAAAATGATGATGTTCGAATTCAAATTACTGGTTATATAAAAGAAATAATCGATAATGAGCATATTTTGCTAGATGATAAAACAGGAGAAATAGAAGTAAATGTTAAAAATGTTGATTTTAGGTTTGATAAAAATGATTTAGTTAATATCTTCGGAGAAATTGAAATTAGCATGGCAGGAGAAAAATCACTTATAGCAGAAATCATACAAGATATGAAAAATTTAAATTTTGAATACTATCAAAAACTATATCAAATTAAAAAAGAACTAGATTTAATTTAAAAGCGTATTTTCTAAAAATTTTTAAATTTTAATGTTTTTTAAAGTTTATAGTTAAGAAAGTATATTATTATAATTAATATGGTTGAATTTTGCCCCGAATGCTCAAGTCTCTTGCGAAAACAAATCATCAATGGAGAGTATTATTTAGCTTGTAAATGTGGTTACCAGAAAGAGCAAGAAAAAAGTAAAAAGGAGCTGAAAACATCAATTCAAAAGAAGAAAAAAGCTTTAGAAAAGAATTTAGTAATTCTATCTGAAGATGATAAAATCTCCGTCTATCCTAAAGTTAATAGAGATTGTCCTAGATGCGGTTATAGTGAGGCAGAGACATGGCAGAGACAGATTAGGGGGGCAGATGAACCAATGACTCATTTTTTTAGATGTGTTAAATGTAAATATACTTGGCGTGAACAATAAATAAAATTTTGATAAAATAAGAGTAAGGCTTATATTACCTAGGTATAGTTCAATTTTCGTGAAAGAGGGGTTTCACGATCTTCACATTATTCTGACAAATAACTCAAAATGTGTCACATATATTTTATAAGAGAAAATATTAAATTTTTGAACTTTTGTTAAAAATTTGAAAAAAGCGCCTATAGGAATATATTATTGCTATAAATTACTGTAATATTTTCAACTCTCTTTAAATAGGCGTTTTTTTCACTTCATTTAAAAGCTTTTAACATTACCCTTTCATTTATTACATTGAAAAGGAAAAGAATAATCACAATTAAGCCATATAATAAAAACCATAATTTTAAATTTACAAGTTTGTATTAGAGTATTGAAAAAACGCCTATAGCTAAATCATTTCCATATTGAATTCACTGCTAATATTAGTAAATGGGCGTTTTTTCTTCTTTTATAGAGCAAGTTATTTGTTTATCATAATTATTAAATTCTCTTGAGTATTATTGAGAAATACAACATTTCAATCCATAACATGGTTAAATATATTTATAGAGCATTTAAAAGTACCTTAAATGTATTAAAATATCCTGATTCATGGTTCTGGTCCCGATATACTTTAAATACATATTCTGGATGTGCTCATGCATGTATTTATTGTGATGCTAGAAGTCAACGATATTATTTGGACCAAGACTTCGAAAATGAAGTCATCATTAAAACTGATTTTGATAAAAATTTAGATCTCAGATTGAAAAGAGCACGTAAATTACTTCCTGATGTGATTGCTCCTGGAGGAGTTAATGATGCTTATCAGCCTATAGAAAAGGAAGTTGAAAATACAAGAAAAGTATTACAAGTTATAGCTAAGCATCATTTTCCACTCAATATCGCTACAAAATCAAAACTGGTTATTAGAGATATTGATATTTTAGAAAAAATTGCACTTGATACTTGGTGCACTGTTGGATTTTCAATAACCACAACTGATGAAGATTTGGCAAAATTTCTAGAACCATACTCATCTCCTCCTTTAGAAAGATTGAAAGCATTAAAAGCCATTAAAAAGAAAGCTCCAAGCATTCAAGTAGGAACGTATTTTATCCCTATTATCCCCTTTCTAGAAGATAATGATAAGAATTTAGAAGACGTTATCAAGCAATCGAAGGAGGCTGGTGCAGATTTTCTATTATTTTCTCCTGGTTTAACTTTGCGTAATTCCCAAGCAGAATTTTTTATTAAAAAATTGAAGAATAGTAAATATAGCCATATTATTAAACCGCTTTTAGATTTGTATAAAGGAGAAATGCATCCTCCAACAGAATATGCAAGAAAGTTACATTCAAAATTGTATAATCTCACTGAGAAATACAAACTTCCTATAAGAGTAAAAAGATGGATCCCAAAAGACTATCGAAAATGGAATTATAAAGTATCTGAGTTTCTATTAAATAAGGAATATATAGATACTGTCAAGACAGGAAAATCAAATAAAGCAATGATGTGGGCTGGCTTAAATTTAAATAATTTAGAAGAATCTATTTTAGATGTTTATAATAGAGGAGAATTATCAAATTTGAAAAGTTTTACTAAAAAAATAATAGAATTTGTTGAACCCTTTTTAGAAAAAAGTAAAAATTTTACACATAGACAAGGACTTGATAAATTTTTATGAGTGTTATAGAAAAACTTGTGAAGGATATACAATATCTTCTGAAAGAAAATGCTCCTATATTATCTGAAGAACAAAAGTCTAGAATCTTAAGAATCATAAATCCTGATATTCCCAATTATGAAATATATGGTATTAAGACTTCCGAAATTGAGAAGATTGCAAAGACAGTCTTTAACATTTATAATTGTACTTATGATGACGCTGTTGAAGTTTTCAAATTATTAATTAAAAAGGAGGTTGAAGATGAAAAATTTGCGGCTTTTTTCTTTTTAAATCAACTTAAAAAATATTTTAATGAAGAAACGATTAATTTGTTTCAAAAAGAATATTCAACATACTGTCATACTTGGAGTGTTTGTGATAGTACGTGTATAAGAGTTATTGGTCCTTTTTTAGGGAAAAAAGGAAACGAAGAATTAGCAAAAAAAACTATAAATGTATGGTCCAATTCCGAAATTATGTGGATTAAACGAGCCTCATTGGTTATTCTACTTAAACTTATCATGATAAATAAGGAATTCAATGATGCTTATATTTTCGAACTTGTTAGAAAAATGATGAAATTTTCTAATCAAAATTACATTGAAAAAGGAATTGGATGGCTTCTTAAAACATGCTCCAAATATAAACCAGAAATAATATATAATTATTTAATAAAGAATAGGGATAACCTAACACGCTTAATCCTCAGATACGCTAGTGAAAAACTCCCAAAAGAAAAGAGATCAGAAATCTTATTGAAATGATAATATCGAAGGCTAGAATTATCCCACCTTTTTAACGTTATTATCTAAAAAACTTTATATGATATTTTATACTTTTTAAATTACAAATTTTGAGTTTTTAAAATATACTTAAATTTATTAAAAACAAAATTACTATCGCTTCTAAGGTGGCAAGGTGGCGTAGCCCGGAAAGAATCGGTATTTACCTTTATTGGGTAAGAACGCACCAGAATCAAACATTTGATGGTGATACTGAAGATCTGGGTATCGGGGGTTCAAATCCCCCCCTTGCCATATGCTTGTTAAAGATATAAAATAAAATTTTAATTATAATTATTTCTCCGGTTATCCTCTTGGATAAATTCACTAAAAACCTCATTATCTTCATCAATGAATTCCCAAAATTCTTCATAAATATCTCTTAGGGTCATCTCTTTCTTTTCCTGATTATCATTTCTCTTCAACCTCAATTTTTTTGGTCTGTATTCAATGAAATTTCCTTCTATAATTAGGTTTTCAAAAAGTTCATCATCTGAATCATTGAATCCTTTAAATCTATTATTTTTAGTTCCTCTTTTTTTATTTTCAAATTCAAAATCTACTTTTTGGTACCCTCGAACATTAAAGTTTTTATCAACAAATGCTTGGAATTGATGTTTGCAAACCAATCCTTTTGCAATTGACACTGTGGTTAGCTGTTTAGCTTGATTAATAACTGATTTAGGAACTTTTAATACTTTCTTGGATTTACAGTCAGGGCAAATAAATGGGATCTTCATATATTCATGTAAATCAGCTATATTAACATTATTACTAACCTTTGTAGCAGCCATCTAAATCATTCTCTAAAAATTATTTCTAATTATAAATAAAAAGTCCAATATTCTTTCTGAAGAAATTTGTATAAATTTGGTACTTAATTGTTATTTGGATCGAATTTAAGATTCATATTTTTCTCATTTAATTCGAAGTATATTTCAAGCCCTGCTATGAAATCATTTTCTATAGTTAAAATATGTTTACCTTCAGTAAGTTTTTCTAAAGAACTCTCATCTAATTTTACAATTATACTTATACTATCTCCTAAGGCTATCGTTCTTCCAAATAATTTACCTTCTAAAATTTCATTCAATTTAAACAGTTCTTTATCATGATATACCAAAACTCTTTCTTGAATTGAATCTAGATTAATATTATCTTTAGAAAGGTTTAAGAGTTCATTGTCTAAAAAAATTCTTCCGAAGTTAGATATATCAATATTATCTATATCAAAATTTGTCAAATTAAAATCTCCAATCTCGATATTTTCAGGGATGACAAAGGGAAAAATTACATTAAGAGCATTAATTTGGATTGAATCCGCCTTTCCATTCCCTGTGGTATCTAAAGTAAATACACATTTTTTTGGAGGAAATATTTTCTTTATTAAGACTTTAAAAGCCGATAAATCATATGGTTTTCCCATCATCAATCTCCTTTCTATGGTATTGTAATTATTTTAACACATTTACGTTCTTTCATTAAATTAAAACCTTTTGATATTAATTCTTCTAATGGAATTTTATATGTAATAATTTTTTCAATATCTATTATCTTATTTGCAATTAATTCTATAGCATCTAAAAAATCTTCTGCATATCCTATATAGGAACCCATGATTTTTCTCTGGTACCTCACAATATCATTCGGTTTTATCAAAGCTTCAGCTCGGAAATCTTGTCCAAATAAGATTAATCTAGCTCCTGGGGCCCAGATTTTTATAGCACTTTCAAATGTTTCTGAAATGCCTACTGCATCAATAATAACATCAGCTCCCTTATCATCAGTTAATCTCATTACTTCCTTCTTAATATCTTGACTTTTTGGATTAATAACATCATCTGCCCCTAATTCAAATGCTTTTTGAATTCGCCATTCATCTATCTCAACTGAAATAAGTCTCTTAATTGGATGCTTTCTTATAATAGACTCAATTATTAAACCCATAGGTCCTGCCCCCATTATAACCACATTATCAGATTCTTTAACATCCGCAATATTATGGCAATGAACAGCACATGAAAGTGGTTCTACTAACGCTGCTGAAGTCATATCGATATCATCTGGAAGTTTAAAGATCGCGCTCCTTGGAATTATACAATATTTGGCAAAACCTCCATTTTGAAAAATACCAAAGGTAGTACCAGTTGCCATAGAGTCACATAAATTTGACAAACCTTTACGACAATTGATGCAATAACCACATTTTTCATTAGGATCAACAACTACTTTATCCCCTACTTTTAATTCCTGTATATCGCTACCTAGTTCTTTAATAATACCAACAAACTCATGGCCTAAAATAGTATTATCATTTGCCGGATGAGCACCATCCATTATTTTTAAATCTGTTCCGCATATACCACATGCTTTTACTTCTATTAATAATTCATCATTTTTAGTGATTTGAGGTATTTGGATCTGTTCTAGCTTTATATCACCGCCACCATTCTTTTTAGTCTTATGAAAGACTGCAGCAAGCATTTTATCCATATAATCTGCCTTATAGAATCTTTTATATATTGAAATTATCTCACATAAATATAATTTATTTGTAATATTTTTGATTTTAATTAAATATTTAAATATGTATAAGTTAATTTTGAAATATTAATTAAAAAAATCAATTAATCTATAAAATGTTGATTTCATGAATGAAAAAAGTGTAGAAATTTATGGATATCGCTGGGTAGTTCTATTACTTTTTATGCTAGTAAATATAACAATGCAAATTTTGTGGATAAGTTTTGCTCCTGTTAGAAGTGTTGCTGCTACTTTTTATGAAGTTGATGAGCTTTTTATAGACTTGTTAGCAATGAGTTTCATGGTAGTTTATATTCCAATAACCTTCTTATCGGCTTGGATAATTGATAAATTTGGTTTTAGAATAGGAGCAGGAATAGGAGCTATAATTGCTGGTATATTCGGTCTACTTAGATTTTTTGCATTTGAAGATTATTTACTTTTATTGTTATTTCAAATAGGAATTGGTATAGGACAACCCTTTATTCTAAATGCAGTCACAAAATTATCAGCTAATTGGTTTCCCGATAATGAAAGAACAACAGCTACGGGAATTGCGTTAATCTCTCAATTTCTAGGGATTGCACTTGGTATGTTTATTACTCCAATAATTGTTTCTGGAGATGATTTATTACCGATGTTGCTTATTTATGGAATTTTATCATTGATAACAGGGATGATTTTTGTAATATTTGTGAAAAATAAACCACCAACCCCTCCTTCAAGAGAACTAATGGAAGAAAAAGTGTTTAAGGGTGAAGGTTTAAAGCAATTGTTCACGAATAAGCAGTTCATTATTCTATTTATACTATTTTTCTTGGGTTTAGGGATTTTTAACACAATTACCACATATATTGAAGGCATTGTAGACCCGAGAGGGTATGATCCAGATTTTGCAGGAATATTAGGAGCTTTAATGTTATTAGGAGGGATCGTAGGATGTGTTATTATGTCTACATTATCAGATAAATACAAAAAGCGTAAAATTTTACTACTAATATCCCTTTTTATAGCAACAATTTCTCTATTTTTAATTACTTTCACAGATGATGCGATAATGTTACTTACTTTTGGATTTTTATTGGGTTTTGGTTTGCTCTCAGCAGGTCCCGTGGGTCTAGAATATGCTGTGGATATAACAAAACCTGTACCAGAAGCAAGCTCTAATGGAATGTTGATGATGGTTGGACAAATCGGAGGGATTATATTCATCCTTAGTTTAGAAGACGTTAAAGTAAACAACGATTATTTGCCTGCATTATTAATACAAGCAATTTTGCTTGTTATAGCTTTAATAATAGTATTCTTCTTGAAAGAGAAAAGCAGGGAATAAACAAATTAATTTATTTTTTTTATTTTTTATTACATATATAATGATTAGTAAAGTTAAATAAGAGAAGATAATCTAAAATGAAAGCTGTAGAATTATCAGCAAAATGGGATCCAAAACCGGAATTTAAACTCAGCTCTAAGGATATTGATGGAAGATTAACATATTTAGGTTCCCAAGTTTGGAGAAATCCAATAGTAAGAGTAATTGAAAAAGAGAAACCTCAAATCAAATCTAATGAAGTGCTAGTCAGGGTAAGAAGATGTGGAATATGCGGATCCGATGTCCATATGGCTCAGACATATGCCGATGGATATATTTATTATCCTGGTCTAACAGCTTTCCCTGTCACCCTGGGTCATGAATTTGCGGGCGAGATTGTTGAAGTTGGGACTCAAGCAATTAATAAAAGAACTGGTAAACTATACGAAGTAGGAGAACCTGTTACTGTGGAAGAAATGGTATGGTGTGGTGAATGTAAACCTTGCTGTGATGGATATCCAAATCATTGTGAAAGATTGCAAGAAATTGGTTTTTCTATCGATGGTGCCTATGCAGAATATATTGCAGTTCCAGCAAAATTATGTTGGAGTTTGAAAAAGTTAGAAAACAAATATGATAATATTTTTAAAATTGGCAGTTTAGTAGAACCAACTTCGGTTGCGTATAATGCTGTTATAGAGAGAGGAGGTGGGATCCGGCCGGGAGAGAATGTGGTAATTTTAGGAGCTGGCCCTATAGGTCTAGCAGCAGTAAAGATTTTAAAAACTGCAGGAGCTGCAATATGCATCGTTTCAGAACCAGAAGAAAGTAGAGCATCACTAGCAAAAAAAATGGGAGCTGATTTTGTGATCAATCCTTTAAGAGAAGATTTTGTTGAAATCATAAAGGAATATACTGATAATGAAGGAGCTGCCCTATACCTTGAAGCTACAGGATTACCTGATATTGTTACTGATGATATACAAAATGCAATATGGGAGTGTAAAGCTGTCAACAGTACGGTAGTGATTGTAGCAAGGGCTGAACAAAAAATGCCAGTTTATGGTGAATATTTCCAAGTAAAGAGAGCTCGTATCGTTGGATCTCAAGGCCATTCTGGTCATGGTAACTTTCCAAATGTGATAAACTGTATGGCAACTGGAATGGATTTGACCCCAATAATCACAAAAGAAGTCAGAATTGAGGAAGTACCTGAAAATCTCAAACTCTTGCAAATGGATAAAGAAAATTGTAAGATTTCTATTAAAATAAGTTAAAATTATGTATTATAGGTTTTTTTTATTAAAACAAATTTACAATCAAAACTTTTTTATATCATTTTCATCTATTTTTGTTATTCAAAAATAATAAAATAAGAAGAGATCTGATATTATGAATGAAAATGAGGAAGAAGATTTTGAATTAAAACAAGAAGCTGAAAGTAGTGAACAAATTCTTGAAAATAAGAAAAAAGAGGAAGAAATTGCTTTAAAAAGAACTGAAACCTCTCACTTTAAATCTGAAGAACCAAAATCTCTAGAAATTATGCTAACTGAACCCTTTTATAGAACTCCATTAACCAATATTATAGAAAGTGAGGACGTTTATTGTATTCTTATGGAATTACCAGGACTAGATAAAAAGAATGTTAAAATTTCCTTACAAGAAGGAGTTTTAGAATTACTTGGAGAAATATCAATAAAACCTAAAGAAAAAAAAGAAGAAAAAAAGGAAAAAGAAAAAGATAAAGAGAAAAAAGAAAAAAAAGATGAAAAGAAAGATAAAGAGAAGAAAAAAGAAAAACATAAGGAAATAAAGGGTGACTATTTAAGAAGAGAAATTCGAACCCCTAACTTCTTTAGACGTTTTCACTTACCTGAAGATATAGTTCCTGAAGAAATTGACGCAAGCTTTAAAAATGGCATTTTACAGTTAATAATCCCGAAAAAGTCAGCCAAAATTAAGGAAAAGAAAATTATAGAAATTAAATAAATTCTATTACTCATAGTTCTCTTATTTTTTTTGTTCTCATTAATTTCTTTAATTTAAAAATTTTCATATTAAAAAAGAAAGATTTAAATATGTAATGTAATTATTAGAAATTGATCATTGTCAATCTTTTGTTGACATGATTCTTAATTATAATAACTTTCTAAAATAATAGAGAAGGAGGTGTAATATATGTCAGAAAAGATCGATATAAAAAAGGGAAAAGATATCAAAAAAGAGAAAGATGAAAAAAAGACTCATGAACTAGCTGTAAGAAGAGAAAGTCCTTTTTCGTTATTCCAGGAAATGGACCGTATGTTTGATAATTTATGGAGAGGATTTGATGAACATTTTTGGCCCTTTAGAAGGAGAAGATATGAGCCAATAAGATGGGAAGATCTACCGGTTTATAGAACACCTTTATCAAACATTGTTGAAGATGAGGATAAGTATAATATTACTGCGGAATTACCAGGATTGGATAAGGGCGACATTGAAATCACTTTCCATGATGGTATGTTAGAAATTAAAGGAGAACAAAAAGAAGAGAAAAAAGAAGAAAAAGAAGGATTTGTTCGAAGAGAGTTTAGTTCAGCTAGTTACTATAGAGCTTTTAGCTTACCTGAGAACATTGATGAAGGGGCAATTGATGCGATTTTAGAGAAAGGGCTTTTAAAAATAAAAATCCCTAAGAAAGAGCCAGAGAAGAAAGAAAAGAAAAAGATTGAAATAAAATAAATTTTGATATAAAAGTCCTAAGATGATTTAACATCTTCTTTTTTTTTAATTTTTAACTGAATCCAATATTTTAATTCTATAGAATTAATCTTAAATATTCTGAGGATTCTCTTGCAACTTCTTCAAACGAGGGTTTCATAATAGTTTCAATTGATACAAAATTGTTATAACCTGCATTTTTAAAAATATTTAAAAAAGTTCTAAAATCAAAATGTCCTGTACCAGGAGCTCTACGAGTACAGTCAGCTAAATGAATATGAGAGACATAATGAGCAATTTCTTCTAAATAATCCCAAATAAAACCAGGATCTTCTTCTAGGTAAACATGATAAGAATCAATTAGGAGCTTTAAGTTATTAGAACCAATTTCTTCTAATAATTCGACTGATTCCGAGATTGTATTATAGGAATCTATTTCAAATCGATTTATAGGCTCGAATACTAATTCTACATCATTATTTTCTGCTAGCCTACAACATTCTCTCAAGGATGATTTAATATTTACCTTCTCTTTTTTAGAACTACCATCAAAGCTATAACGCCCCCTAATTAAACCAATTATAACTTTTGAGTTAAATTCTTGAGCAAAATTAATGTACTTTTCAATTCTTCCAATAGCTTTTTCTCGTATATTTTCATCACTATGTCCTAATGAATAACCAAATCGAATATAAGTACTCCCAGTTCCTAATGCTGGTATTTCCATTTCGTAATTATCTTTGATTTCTTCAATTTTTTTAACATTTATTTTTTCTGGCTCTAAAATACTTAATTCAATACCATCAAAATTTAAAGGTTTTAAAAGATCACATAATGAAGTAAATCTTGTAGCTATTTCTTCTTGATTACGTTTGGATTCGTTAAGAGTAGAAACTATACTCAGCCGCATATACTATCTTATTATATATGATTATTAAAAAGTTTAACATATATGGGAACTATTGATTATTAATATAATCAATTTAAAGAGGTAAAAATTAAAAAATGAACAAATGGAATTTGCCACCTAAGGGCGGCCATATGGATTTACCAGATGGAATTTATCTTCAAACAATGTCTATTCTTGAAATCAATGAACGTTTGAAAAAAAATGATGTAATTATCATTCCAACAGGCTCTACAGAAAATCATGGATCTGCTGCCTGTATAGGGGAAGATACCTTTTTGGTAACGAGAATGGCTGAATTAGTTGCTCAAAAGACTGGTTGTACTGTTGCAGAACCAATCTGGTATGGAAGCCATCCTTATCATCATGTAGGAATGCCAGGTTCTATAATTGTTCCTGAAGAAATCTTTAAAGGCATGGTAAGAGCTGTAATTGCTGGATTATGGAATATGGGGTTTAGAAAACAAATTTTATTAAATGGGCATGGTCAAGAATATGTTATTCCCTCAGCAATTCATGAATGGGCTAAAAATTATCAACTCCCAGCAGTATTATGTAATGTTAATTGGTACCATGCAATTCCTAAATATTGTATGGATAAAGAACATGGAGGTCCATTTGAAACACCATTTATTCATGCTGATGAGGCAGAAACTTCCTTTTCCATGGCTTTATTTCCAGAAATGATAAAGTTGGAAAATGCGCACGATAACGAACCCGTTGGATGGATGCCAGAGGATCATGTCGATAAGGCAGGAAATATATATCAAAGACCTATCAAATGGTATGGACAAGTAGGATTTGGGCCAATAGAAGTATCAGCATATCCAGAGGGAAATGTTGGGTGCCCTAGTAAAGCAACTTTAGAAAAAGGACTACCTGGTATAAATAACCTTTTGGATTATTTGGAAAGGTTAGTTAATGACATATTAAAAATATTTCCTCCTGGGAAATTACCGCCCATTGAAGATATAACACAAAGAGATCCTAAAGAAATTGAAAAGTATCTTAAAGGACCATTAAATGGAGGAAAAAGCATTTATGAATTAAGGTATCCACCTTAAAAAAAAATTAAATTTAGCAAAAATTAGAAATTATTTCATATCAAACCATTGAAGAATTGTAAAAAGGTTTTGGAATAATAAATAAAAATTTTAGATAGAATTTAGATTTATGTTTTAGCCCCACAATAAGCACAATACTGTGCTGATTCTTT
>JBHLNY010000363.1:0-3095 GCA_048941065.1 Promethearchaeota archaeon | reverse complement strand
GCTATTCTAATAATAACAAAAAAACGACGTAAAAAAGAAGTAATCTTCCACGAATATTAATTTTCTCTTTTTTTTAAAATTTAGATTTTAGTTTTTTAGATATACGTGTGAATTAAATCTACTAAATGTTTTGAGAATCCAGGTAAATTTTTTTCGATTTTTTCTATATCAAGAGTTTTTTCTATAAAGAGTAGTAAATATAAATTGTATTTTTCAACCGTTATTTTTTTGAAAATTACTTTTTTGGATTCATCAGTAATTCCTGATGATACGATAAAATCTTTCTTCAATAGTTTAAATTCCTTGAATGTTTTATATAATGTTTGAAAATGAGGTGCTGAAATTTCAAAAACTTTCCCAGATATCTCAGATTTCGAATAATTTGATAATATTATGCCATTTTCATTAAGTAATAATATCGAATCTGAATTTATTTTTTTTGCGAATTTTCTTAATTGATTTCTAAACAATTCTCGATTTGGACTCAATTGCGATAATCCATAAGAGTAAGCAGAAACTAGTGACCAATGATCGAATATAGATGTTTGGAAAATTTTTATGAAAAAAGTATCTGTATTTTTATTGATTTCATCAGCTATAACTTCTAAACTCTTAAATATTTCTTCAGAACCTTTTAAGTCAGGATCAAACTTATTTAAACATATAACAATCGGAGGAAATTCTTCTAATTCTTTTAAAGAGTCCAAAATATTTTTAAATAACGATAATGCCTCAGAGAGCCTTTCTACATCTTGTATATCTATAAAAAAGAACATTAAATCAATATTATATAAATAAACCTTACCTTGTTCAAGAAACCTTTCTCTATATTGTTTTTGACCCCCTAAATCCCAAATAGTTATTTGCGAGTTTTGCTCTTCAAAAATATTTTCTTCTGTCCTTTCAACTCCTCTAGTAGGAAGTGATTTAATAATTTCAGAATACTTTCTCCTTACTCCTAAAAGAAAGCTCGTCTTACCGGCCTTATCTAAGCCTGTTAGTAATATTTTAATTTGTCTTTTAGGAGATAAAGGATCTTTTAATTCTTTGGTAAACTCAAATAGCTCTTCTCTAAAGTTAATTAAAATCCCTTTATACTCATCAAAATTAGCTGCCTCCTGAATTTTTGTAGCCGCACGATCAATGATTATTCTTAAATATTTCATATTCTCGTAGAAAAATACTCTATCATCCTCATTTATTAAAATTGTTATTGTAGAAGCTAAAGCTTGACCCCGAGCTTTTTCTTCGGGAATTAGAAAAAAATAAGTTAAACCATTTAATTTTAAATCTGGAAAAGGTAGAATCCCAAAATAATTTACACCTTCTATTCCTGAACCATCCTGGTAAGTAGCTTCTCCCATAAGTAAGCTAATAGTTTTCATCGCAATAGAAAGGCGTGCTTTCTCATCTAAATCGGGAGGCCAATACAATTTTGGAGTAGGGCCATTTTCGTCAAAAATGCTAAAAACTATGGATTTTATTATATTATCTTTTTTCTCTTTCGAATTTTCGTCGGGTATTTTACTTTTTTTTGAATTTAAATTTGATGAAGGCAATTTATCCCCAATTTTGTAATTAAAAGAGTATATTTAATTCAAGATAGCTTTAATTTAAAATATTATAAAATCTCTATATTATACTAATATACCTAAAGATATTTATTACTATTAAATCCTTATTTTTCCAAAAAATTAGGTTTTTTGATTTTATTTAATAAAAAATTTAAGACATGATATATCTGATTCAGTACAAATTTTTTTTATAAAATCTCGTAAATTTATTTTATATTTCTCAAATTCATTTAATGAGATTTTTTCAACCAATACATTTTGAATTATAGAATGGAATTCTCCTTGCTTATTCACCTTTTCATATAGATCAAAATCAATATTCTCTCGAAAATAAGCAGAATTAGTGTAATATTTACTTTTTCCTTTTGAATATGGTATTGCGAAATTGGGAAAGTGCTTTAAATCCAATCTAACAAATCTTTTTAATGCTTTCATCGATGAGTTTTCAACAAGCGAATATCGTTTATCTTCTTTAGAAGATAATTCTTCACAAACTTGTATCATCTTTTTTAAAATTTTCTTACCTAAATTAAACGCTTCAGAACTTTCATGCAATTCATAATTAGTTAAAAATTTTACTGCTTCATTTAAACCAACAAAACTTATTGATAATTCTTGGTTATCCAAATTGAAGAGAGGTTGTTTATTTACATAACCACTACAGAAAGGTAAATGGTTCGTTTCCAATCTTCTTTTAATAATGTTATATTTCTTTAATAGGATTGTAGAACAAAATTTTATTTTTTCTTCTAAGATTTCCATATATTTGTCTTCATCTTCTGTTAAATATGCTAGTCTAGGTAGATTTAAACAAATACTTTGTAGTACTCCAAAATTTGAACTGTTAATTAGATTCATCTGATTTTTTAATTTATCTTTATACCAATCTGAGCATAAATTTAGAAGATAGGGTGTTTGCCTTGTTTTTATCTCTTCCCATACTTTTGAATAAGCTGATTCTAAAGCTGTTAATCCTTTTTCATTAAAAAATATCAATTGTTTCAAAAAATTAAAAGAATTTCCTAAGAAATCTCCTTCAATAAAGACATTTGTAATAGCATCAAATAACTTTAAACATTCGTGATTATAATCACCATACACTCCATTGATTTTTCCATGAGGACCTATTGCAGGAGTTTCTATAAGATCCTCAAGTATAAAGGGTGAAGTTGATATAAATGTTTCTGAGATATCTCGTCCAATTATTATGAATAGTTGATTAAGATCATAAGCAAAATCCCGCATACAATGATATATTTCTTCAGTAGTTAAATTCTTAATATAGGGAGCTAAAAAAGTAGTAATAGCGTGAAAACCATGATTTCCACAAAATTCACTTTGAATAATACTTAACCATTTGGAAAGATGACGAATAGCTGCATTTAAATTATTAGCAGGACCAGACTTGCAGCATGGAATCATATTCGATACTGGAGGAATGCCATTTTTTAAAATTATTCGTGGATCCCATGTTTGACTTAATGGTCTTAAGTCAAAATATTTAAGTTTATGAATATGAAT
>JBHLNY010000073.1:0-12639 GCA_048941065.1 Promethearchaeota archaeon | reverse complement strand
CCTCTATATACAAATCCGCCTATTATTGAGTGCCCTCTATCATGACTATATTCATATATAGGAAGTTCAAGACCTGTGCTATCACAAAATAAAGGGGGTTTATAGCTATGCTTTCCTTCCATAATATTCCATCCATAATTCTTACCTTTTTCAATAAGATCAATTTCTTCCCAGCTTTGTTGCCCATTATCAGCAGCCCAAAGCCAACCTGTTATGGTATCAAAACTAAAACGCCATGGATTACGCAAACCATATGCATAAATCTCTTCTCTATAAATTGTTCCAACAAAAGGGTTATCGAATGGTATATTATATGGATCTCCTGAATCTATATCAATTCTTAGAATCGATCCTAATAAAGTGGATAAATTTTGAGCATTTCCATAAGGGTCACCTTTACCACCTCCATCTCCTAATGCAATATATAAATAACCATCAGCACCAAATGCTAGTTGACCTCCATTATGGTTGGAAAATGGTTGTGTAATATTTAATATTAATAATTCGCTACTGACATTTGCCTTGTTCAGATCTGTTGAATTAACTTTGAAACGCGAGATAATAGTTCTACGTGGATTATCAGCAATGTAATTGACGTAGAATAAGCCATTTATTTCGTAATCTGGATGAAAAGCTAGCCCTAATAATCCCATTTCTCCTTTAAAAAGTACTTTATCGCGTATGTCAAGAAAGATTGTTTTTTCTGTAACATTCTTATTATTTTGAAAAACATAAATTATGCCAATATCATCTACTACAAACAAACGATTAGTACCATCACCTGGTTCATATATACCAACAGGATATTCAAAACTAATATTTGGAAATGCTAATGTTACTTCATAAGGATATTCTGGTTTTTCTTTATTTAAATAATTCCAACCAATGATTATACCTAATCCAGAGAGAAAAATTATACTAATAATTAAAATAATTTTAAAATGCTTTTTCATAAAATTTCATACAATTTTATATATATTTAATGTTATAATTGAGAATTCTGAAGTTTATATACATATTGCTTATAAATTCTAAAAAATTGTAATCATGAAATGCTAAAGATATATAATTCAGCTCCTAGGATCTTTAAATTATAACGACCAGCTTTAAATGTAAATACAGTTTATTTAATCTCAAAAGTAGTGCATTTTTAATACATAACTAAATTTAAAGAATTTATTATGACAAAGATAGTAATTATTGGTGGAGTTGCTGGAGGAGCTTCTGCAGCTGCTCGATTGAGACGTTTAAGAGAAGATTTTGAAATTATAATGCTTGATAAGGGTCCTTATGTGAGCTTTGCTAATTGTGGCTTGCCATATTATGTTGGAAATGTTATTAAAGACAAAGAATCTTTAGAGCTAGTTAAACCAGAAAATTTCCTCGAACGGTTTAATATTGATGTAAGAGTTAATAATGAAGTAATCTCTATAGACAAAGACAAAAGAATAGTTCAAGTTAGAGATTTAAAAGAATTAAAAGAATACTTTTTGGAGTATGATTATTTGATCTTAGCCACGGGGTCAACTCCTATAGTACCTCCTTTTGTTGGTCTTGATTATGTCCCCTATTTTACAGTTTGGACCATTCCAGATGCAGTTAAAATTAGAGATTATGTTGAGAAATATCATATAAAGAATGCTGTTATTGTTGGTGGTGGTTTTATTGGATTAGAAATGACAGAGAATTTAGTTGAGAAAGGTGTTAAAGTAAAAATAGTGGAAATGATAGATCAAGTAATGCCACCATTAGATAAAGAAATAGCGCAATTTATTCATCAAGAATTAATATTAAATGGAGTTTGTCTAGTTTTAGAAGATCCTGTAGATTCCTTTGGAAGAACTGAAGCTGATAAACCTTTTGTTAAAACTAAAAGTGGTCGGATTATAGAAACAGATTTAATTATTTTATCTATGGGGATTAGACCGGAAAGTAAATTAGCAAAAGATGCAGGTTTGGAATTATTTGAGAAAGGGTATATAAAAGTTAATAGTAGAATGCAAACCTGTGATCCTAATATTTTTGCTGTCGGAGATGCTATTCAAGTTCAGCATTATCAAACAAAAAAACCAATTTCTATTGCTTTAGCAGGTCCCGCAAATAAGCAAGGTAGAATTGCAGCAGAAAACATTGCCGGAAGAAATTCTGAATATAAAGGCATATTAGGAGCATCTGTTGTTAAGATATTCGATATAACTGTTGCTTCTGTAGGATTAACTGAAAAACAACTAAAAAGTGTAGATATTAAATATGAAAAAATATATATTCATCCAAATAATCATGCGGGATACTATCCAGGAGCAATACCAATAACAATTAAATTAATTTTCGAAGTACCTAGTGGTAAAGTTCTTGGAGCTCAAGCTGTAGGAGGACCGGGTACAGATAAAAGAATTGACGTTATATCTACTGTAATAAAATTTGGTGGAACTGTTTTTGACTTAGAAGAATTAGAATTAACTTACGCTCCCCCATTTGGTTCTGCAAAGGATCCTGTAAATATGGCTGGATTTGTCGCTGCAAATTATCTTAGAGATGATATGCCAATTTGGCACTGGCAAGATATTGATGAAATAAAAAGTAATGGAGGAATTTTATTAGATGTTAGAACAAAAGAAGAATATGCAGCTAGAACTATCGAGAGTTCAATGAATATACCAATTGAAGTATTAAGAAAGAATTTAGATAAAATACCTAAAAATGAGTCAATTTATGTCTATTGTGAAGTAGGATATAGAAGTTATTTAGCTACTAGGATTCTTTTACAAAATGGATTCCATGAAGTATACGAATTAACGGGAGGTTTTAAAATTTTTGAAATGGCAAATGCTACTACAGAAGAAATAATGGCTGCCTGTGGAGGATCCGAAAATGTTATCGAAGAATTTGTACATGAAAAAGCTACTGAAAGAGAAGATTATGTCGAGGTTGATGCTTGTGGATTATCCTGTCCAGGACCTCTTAATGCGTTAATCAAATCACTTGATATATTACCTGAAAATAAAAAACTAAAAATTTACGCTACTGATCCTGGATTTAAATCTAGTGTTGAAGCATATTCAAAATTAAATGAAGCTGTAAAACTTTTACACCTTGGAAAAGAAGAAGGGAAGTTAGTAGCCATTTTAGAAAAAGTTCAACCTATTGTTGAAGTTGTACCACTCGTTAGAAAAAAAACTAGAAAAGAATTAAGACTTCCTGATGCACCTCCAATTTCAAATATCAGTGCTAATGAATTATATGAACGCCTTGATACTGAGGATGCACCAACACTTTTAATTGATGTCCGATCACCACAGGAATATTATGGTCCGGGTGGCCACATAAAAAATACTAAATCAATTCCTTTAGGAGATCTACTAAACAATACAGATATTATAAAAGATTATAGGAATGAAGAAATAATTGTAATTTGCCATTCCGGTTCACGGTCTATGATGGCAGCACAATTATTAGCACAAGCAGGATTCAAAGATATTAGAAATCTAACTGGCGGAATGATGATGTGGCATCGTGCTGGCTATCCAATAAAGTTAGGCGAAGAAAGAGTTAGAGAAACTTATTATTGAACTAATCCTTTTAGTTTTTCCTTTAAAGAATAACACCTTTAATCAACCAGAAGCAACTCATTTAAAAGGATATAAATTCTTAAATGAACTACACCCTTTTCCAACATCTGGTGTCATTCTTCCTGTTATTCGAAAGGTTATTCCTTCTCTACCACATTCATTACATTTGTTGAAATCTATTACTTCAACTATATCATCAAGCATGACGGCAACACCCGCATAGGATTTAACACCGTAAGGAGTTAATACTTCTATTATACCCGGTTCCTTTACTTTTTTAATTCTTTCAAGAGTGTCTATATCACGGATTATTATATGAGCCTTACTCTTATCAAGATGAAACACAAAATCCTCATATTTTCTACTCCAATGTCCACCACAAGCAATTGGAACTTCTGTTGCTCCGTATAGATCAGCAAAATTCTCATAAGGGATGTTGAAAAAATTAGAAAGTTTTTCCATAAATTCTGATTTAACTATTTTATACCCGATCTTTACTCTACCTTTTATACCACTCCATCCTCCACCTCCTAACTGGATCCTAAAAGTCTCAGGCATGTTAAACCCTTGTTTATGTTTCTGATAATAATCTGTAAAATTTTTGAACATTAAAGGAGCAGAATTTGCGATTAATGCTGGAATTTGTAAACTTTCTACTTCTTTAAGGCTTTTTTCCATTAATTCTCCATTAATTTCTATAAATCCCTTGAATTTAAAATGAGTAATTAAATGAAATATAGCTTTCCTAATTTTAAATTCCAATAGATAATCAATATCATAACCTTTCCAGATATCAGTTATATCTCGATAAAAAAGAAAACCGCGTTTTCCAAGCCATTTCCCAGGCATTTTATTCATAAATTTTAGTGATGGAGAAAATAAAATTAATCGTTTAATAGAACGCATGTTTGAATATTCTTCAAATACTTCTTCATAATTATTTTTAAACAATTCAATATCTTCTGAACCTCTCCCAACCAAGCTTGGATCTCCGGATGTTGAGGAGCTTATTGTCCAATGTGATAACTCTCTATAAGGAATTCTCAACAATTCGAGAAATCTTCCATTAGATTCTTTAAAATAATTCCAGTTTACATAAGGGATTTCATCTAGATTCGACTCTTTAACTGTCTGATCAAAATTATATTCATGCTCTTCACAGATATTCTTATATAACTTGCATTCTTTTGAAGTTGCTCCAACTTCAATTCTTAAATCATTAAAAATTACTTTAGATTCCAATAGAATTCACATATTCTTTAATTTATGTTGATCACTATAAAATTTTAATGACAATAAATTTTAAGAATAGTATATTATTAATGGTTTTCGTTTATATTTTTTAAACTATCTATTTTTTAAATAATTAACATAAATCTATGAGTACCTATAGATCATAAGTAAAAAAGTTAAAATTAGCCAAATAATTATAAATTCAAACAAATTCTCTTTTATATCGAAATTTCCAAATTACATTAAGGAGGTAAAAATTATGAAAGAAACAGCTAAAAAATTATATACAGCTTATGTTGGAGAATCACAAGCAAGAAATAGATATAATTTCTTCTCTAAAATCGCAAAAAAAGAAGGATATGTATTAGTATCCAAAATTTTTGACGAAACATCAGATCAAGAAAAAGAACATGGTAGCTGGTTTTATAAAATGCTGCAACAGTTCAAAAAGGAAGAACCTTTTGATGAAATGAAAGTGCTCCCTGATGCAGAATTTCCAACGACCCATGGAACTACAATTGAAAATCTAAAATCTGCGATAGCAGGCGAGAACATGGAATGGCAAACACTATACCCTGATATAGTCAAAACCGCTGAAAAAGAGGGGTATCCTGCCGTTGCCAAAAGAGTAGGTGCAATTATAAAAGCAGAAAAACATCACTCTGAAAGATATGGTAAACTTCTTAAGTTGGTTGGTGATGATGCATTCTTTAAACGAGGAAAGAAGATTGTATGGGTCTGTATGGAATGTGGTTATGAGGTAGAAATGGATGAATTGCCCAAAGATTTTAAATGTCCTTCTTGTGATCATCCTAGAGAATATTATAGAAAGAAATGTGAAGATTTTTAGAAAAGGTTTAGTTATTTTTAATTTAAAATGAAAATCATTAAATAGAAAAATATATGTTTTAAAGCACAAAATAGTTAAATCTCAAAATGGTTATTGAAAAATGAAACGAAAAGATATATATAAGTGTGAAATTTGTGGAAAAGTAATTGAGATTCTTAATCCAGCAGCACCAGAAACAATTTGTTGTGGCAAACCTATGAAATTAATGGACTTGCAAACAACTGATTGGAAAAAAGAGAAACATGTCCCAAAGATCACAGTTGAAGGTAACAAAGTAACTGTCGATGTTGGTATCTCAATGGGAACACCTCATCCAATGACAATGGAACATTGGATTATGTGGATTGAGATAATATGCAAAGATGGTTGCTATGAACGAAGATTTTTAAATCCTGGAGATGAACCTAAAGCAACTTTTACTATTGCGAAACCAGAGGGTCTTATCGCGAGGGAATATTGCAATATCCATGGATTATGGATATCTCAGTAAGAGTATTAATAAATTAACCTTTTCTTTTTTTTTATTATTTAAAAATTAAATATTTAAAGTCTAGTTTTAATTAAGACACTTATAATTATAACAGAACTTATTTAGAAATACTCTTTATGCTAGTTTTTTTACAAATTTTTGTATTATGTTGTTTTGCTGTTGTAATAATTGCCTTGTTTCGGGAAAAAACGGATTTTTTAACCTATAGCGTGACTGCGATGCTAGCAGCAGCTACAGCAACATATCTATTTTCACCAGAATCCTTCACTATTGATGAAATTATTCTTGAGATAGATTGGCCCGTAATTTTTTTCTTAATTTCTTTATTCACGATTGTTGTTATTTTGGAGGAACAGCTAATTTTTCAAGAAGTAGCTTTAAGAATTACTAAAAAATTTAGTACAAATACTCGTAAGTTTTTTTGGGTTATATGCTTAATTTCAACCTTCAGTGCTGCGTTTATTGAAGATGTTTCAGTAGCTATAATTTTTATTCCTATGATTATTAGCACCAGCGAAAAGATGAGAATTAATCCTACTCCAATACTTCTAGGAATGACTATTTGTATTAATATTGCCGCAACTTTAACTCCATTTGGGTCTGCGCAGAATATATTAATAGCAAACAAATTTACACTTTCAACAAGCTGGTTTTTTATTAATTTAGCAGTATATTTTGTTATTGGTACTTTTCTGACTCTCTTTGCTTTAGATTATTTTATTCTTAGAAAGCATTTAAAACAGATTTGGATTCCCCATTGTGCTGAATATGAAGAACCACTGGAAACTGAACACTTAGAAGAACATGAGTTAGTAATTATGGAAGAGTCAATTAATCCTAAGATTTTTTATCGCAATTTAATTGCTTTATTCATTTTTTTCATACTTTTAATTATCATCCCAGACATTTTATTTGTGGGATTATTAGGAATGTTATTATTCGTATTTATTAACCCACGTAGAGGAGAGGCAGGTAAAAAGAAACCTGACATTTCTTATTATTTTACAAAAGTGGACTTTAAATTACCTTTCTTTTTTATCAGCTTATTTGTCTTAGTATTCTGTTTTGGCAAAGTAGGACTTATTGATATTATTGAAGATTTTGTGGTGGCAATTTCTCCTAATAATCTTTTCCTATTATGCATCTTTGTATTAATTATAACATCTATTCTTTCAGGATTTCTTGATAATGTTCCTGTTACAGTCCTTTTTATTCCTGTCATTGAAGTATTAGTAATCTCTGGTTTTGCATCAATCCCATTGTTAATAGCATTCATTTTAGGAATTAATTTAGGAGGAAACTTTTTACCACAAGGTTCAGCAGCAGATATGATGACACTTGAATTATCTACGAAATATTGCGTAGATGGGATGAATTACAAAAAGCTATTAAAAATTGGAGGTTTATTTGCCTTATTTCATATAATTCTAGGTATTGGATATTTGGCATTAATTATTTTTGTCTTCTTATAAAAAAATGGGGTAAAAGATCGATAAATGAGGAAAAATAAAGCAATCTTATTAGATAGAGATGGCACTATAATTGAAGATAAAAATTATGCTTACAAAGTTGAAGACTTAGAAATTTTACCAGGAGTACTAGATGGTTTGAAATTATTACAAAAGGACTTTATATTTTTCATAATAACAAATCAATCCGGAATTGGAAGAGGCTATTATACCGTGGAAGATTTTCATAAATTTAATAATCATTTAATTAAGAAATTAAAGGATCATAGCATTACAATAGAAAAGATTTATTTTTGCCCACATTTAAAAGAAGAAAATTGTGAATGTAGAAAACCAAAAACAAAATTCATTGATACTATAATATCTGACTATAATATTGATATAGAAAATTCTTGGATGTTTGGTGACCACCCTTCGGATGTTCTCTGTGGTATTAATGCAGGATGCAAAACAGTTTTTCTTCTAACTGGACACGGTCAAGAACACATTCATGATTTAGAAAAGAATGGAATTTCTCCAAATATTATAACAAACAATTTCTTGGAAGCGGCAAATGAAATAATTAAAAGATTAGTATAAAAGTGTAAATTTTCATTAAATTAATAGAATCATTTTGGTATAAGAGTACTTTATGCTTAATAAAAAATTAAATAATGCTACTTTATGGAATAAAATCCAGAAATTAAGAGAAATTCTTAAGTCAATGGACAATTTTAAAGAAAGAAAATGTTGGAATTGCAGTAAAGAATTAAATGTTTATGACTTTTTAAGCGACAATGTTAGTCTTTCTTTAGAGTATTTACTAAAACTATGGCAAACCGATTTAGTTGAATTTCATTGTTGTGAATGTTTTAAAAATCTTAAAATACAAGAATTAGAAAAATTTCATTCCCAAATAAGTACAAGAGATTGTTCCTTCTGTAAAAAACCATTGAGTATTTACGAGTATAGCAGATATTATAACTATTTAAAGATAAGAGAATTGAAATCGATTTGGTTTGATGAGAATCATAAAATTTTTTGTGATAAAATATGCTTGAGAAAATATTATAAAATTAAAGGGATTTCCCCAACAATAGTAAAAAATAATAATAAAAATTAAATGATTTAAAATATACAATTAAGCTCTCTTTTTTCCAAGATATGGCATTGCATGTTCATACCTTTTCATAACAAATCTAGAGATAACTATTCTCTGAATTTCGCTTGTACCCTCGTAGATCTGATACAATTTTGCATCTCTAAATAATTTTTCTACTGGATATGTTCTAAGATACCCATACCCACCAAAAATTTGTATAGCTTCAGTAGTTACATTCATAGCAGCATCAGAAGCGAAAGCTTTTGCAATTGAAGAACTCAAATTATTGTCCATTCCTTGATCTGCCTCCCATGCCGCCTTGTAAGTTAATAATCGTGCAGCCTCAATATCTTTGTACATATTTGCGATTTTTTCCTGAATTACTTGATAATTACCAATTGTACGTCCAAAAGCTTCTCTCTTTTGAGCGTAATCTATAGAATATTCCATTGCTGAACGAGCACATCCAACCGCAAATGCTCCTATTGCTGGACGAGTATGAGCAAAGGTTTGCATAGCTAAAACAAATCCTCTCCCCGGTTTAGCGAGTATATTTTCTTTTGGAATTCTAACATCTTTTAGACCTACTGAGACAGTATTTGAAGATCTTTGACCCAGTTTAGGAATATGTTTCCCTAATCGTACTCCTTCACTCTTTGTATCTACAATGAAAGCAGCAATCCCCTTATGTTTTTTCTCTGGATCAATAGTTGCAAATACAGTAATATAATCCGCATATCCCCCATTTGTTATCCAAAATTTATTTCCATTTAAAACATATTCATCTCCATCTTTCGTGGCATGACAGTTCATACTAGCAACATCAGAACCCATTGATGGTTCAGAAGTGGCAAATGCTATTAATTTAAATTCAGTTATTAACTCGGTTAAGATCCTTTGTTTTTGCTCTTCATTTCCTCCAATTAAAATTGGCTCTGCTCCTAGATTATTATCAAAAATAGAAGTAGCAATACCAGGGCAAGCAGAAGATATCTCTTCTACAACAATACAAGAATCCAATAAGCCATAACCCAGTCCACCATACTCTTTAGGGATCGCTAAATTTAATAATTTCTCTTCCCAAGCTTTCTTGATAACATCTAATGGGAATTCTTCTGACTCATCATATTTTCGCGCAACTGGTAATACTTCTCTTATAGCAAATTCTCTTGCTTTTTTCTGTAATGCTTTTTGCTGTTCAGTTAACATAAAATCCATATTTTTAACCTCTTATTACCCCATCTTTTCAATTAATTTATCTATGATTTCTTTGAAATCCAAATCATCTGGTTTTGGGACAAATCTGATTTCAATTTTCTCTTCCATAACATCTATTTTAGTAGCTTTCATAATTTCAACAATTTCTTTCACAGCACCTCCACCCCAACCATACGAACCAAAAGCTAAGCCAATCTTATTCATTGGTTTTAAACCTTTTTGATAAGAGAGATATTCTGCAACTGTAGGATACAATCCACTATTTAATGTCGGACTTCCCACTAAAATTGCCTTAGCCTTCATAGCTTCTGTTATTACATCAGAATAGTCTGCATTAGTTAATCTATATCTTTTTACTGGTATTCCTCTATGATTAATCTCTTTAAATAATGCTTTGGCAATCTTACTAGTGCTTTCCCACATTGTATCGTAAACGATTAAAACACTGTTTTTATCAATTTCCCCTTGACACCATTTAGTATATTTCTCAATTATTTCTGGAATATGACTTCTCCAACATACCCCATGTGAAGTGCAAATAATATCAATTGGTAAGGCTCCTACCTTCGGTAATGCTTTTGCGATAAGACTTGATAAGTGAAGCAATATATTAGCATAATATTTTTCTGCTTCTTCCATAACCTCACATAAATCATTTTCATCATCCCACCGTTTGGATGTAGCATAATGTTGACCAAAAGCGTCGTTAGAAAAGAGCACATTTTTACCATTCTCATCAGACATAAAAGAAACCATTGAATCAGGCCAATGAATCATTGGAATTGGTACGAAAGTAAACTTTTTACCATTCCCTATATCTAAAGTATCACCTTCCTTGACAGCCCTTATTTTATTAAACAGATCTTCTTCAATCTCTTCATGAAAATGTGCTTTTAATGCATCGACTCCTTTCTGAGATGCGATCAATTCAGCATTTGGTAAATACTTAATTATAAGTGGAAAAGACCCAGAATGGTCCATTTCAACATGGTTTGTAATATAATAATCAATTTCTGTTGGATCACATACAGCTTCTATACTTTTTAAGAAATATTCAAAATATGGCCGTTTTACTGAATCAATTAATACAGTTTTTTCACCTTTTACAATATAGGCGTTATATGAACTCCCCCGATGAGTTGAATATCCGTGAAAGTTCCTTACTTCCCAATCTATATATCCAACATAATAGATATCTTTCATTAATTCTAAATGTGTAATTTTCCTTTCACCTTTTTTAATTTAGGATTTAATTGATATTTAATATATTTTAAATCAAGTTAAAAACTTATTTTCTATCAATTATAAAATTTTAAAGAAAACAAAGCATAAAAAAAAATTTGTACAGAAGAAATTTTTTCTTCAAATTTTAACCTCAATTTAATAAAGTTATTTTATTTAGTTGTATACTTAAAAAGGGTATTAACTTCAATCAAATCGAACGAAAAGATGGAATTCCTATAAATTTTATTTATTTTAAATTAGAGAAAAAAGGGATTCAAGAAAATATTCAATCTATCAAGCTTATTTGGTTCAAATTGAATTTACATCTAAAGATCTAATCTTTTGAATAATAATTTATTTGCATAATATTCTTAAAAGAATTCATGTTCTTCATTATAAACTTTTATATTAAAATTAAATAAAAAAGTAAAGTGATTAACAACGTCTCGCTATGAGTGCCAGGCTTGCGGTTATGTCTATGATGAAGAAGCCGAAGGAACCAAATGGGAAGACCTTCCCGACGATTGGACGTGTCCTGTCTGTGGTGTTGGAAAGGATATGTTTGAAAAGATTGATTAAAATTTTATAAACACAAAACTTTTTTTTATTAGTTTTATATTCTCTAAATTAAATTAATATCTTATTAAAATCTTTAAGAAATTGATACTTTTTCGAACATTCTTTTAGAACTTCGGCATTTTGGACATTTAAAACTTGCATCATCTTGTTCTTCTAATGGCTTTACTTGTTGTTCATCGATATATAGGAATTTACACTTTTTACACCTATATGTTGGCATTTAGATTCACCTTTATATGTACATTTTTCAAATTTATTATTTAATATATTATATTTAAGATATTTCTGATATCTGACTAATTTTTAGAATGTATTTATATCTTTAATTTTAACTATTTTCATATCTTTGAAAGATATAAACAATTTTGGTTAGATTTAAAAATCTAATTTTTTTTTTTAAACCCGTCTTTAGGTCCATTACATACAGGACATTTAAAATCTTCAGGAAAATCTTTGAAAAGGACTTCCATTTTAGCCTCATCATATTCTTTGCCACAGTTAGAGCATACATAAATATATAATTCTAATAATTCTCTTAGTTCATCACTCTCTACGTCTTGTTCCATCTTATTATACACATAAGACATAGCTTTATTTTCGCCAAATAAAATAGCTCCTTTAAGTCTATTGTCTTTTAATACCAATTTTTGATAACAGCAATCTTTTTTGTCAGATTTTTTAAGGATTTCCCATCCACCACCTTCTTGTTTAGTAGGATCTATAATACCTATTGACGTTAATTCCATTCCAACAATTTTAAGTGTATTTTTAGGAGTTGTTCCTTTATAATCAACTTTTTTTAATCCAAGCACGGAAGCAGCTACTATTTTTGATTGCTCCATGCAGGCTGGTATAATACCCCAAATTTGATTTTTATATTCTATACAATCACCTGCAGCATAAATTTCTTTTTCACTGGTTTCTAA
>JBHLNY010000072.1:0-12768 GCA_048941065.1 Promethearchaeota archaeon | reverse complement strand
ATATTAACTTTCAAACCTACAGTTGGTGAAGTTGTTGAGGGTATAATTGTAGAAATAGTTGATTTTGGGAGTTTCTGTCGCCTTGGTCCATTAGATGGATTGGTTCACGTCTCTCAAATCTGTGATGATTACATATCTTATGAACAAGTAGGAAATCGATTTATTGGCAAAGAAACAGGAAAAATCCTTGAAGTAAATGATACTGTTCGTGCGAGGATAATTGCTGTTTCTTTAGGTACAGGTAGAAGCGGAAAACTAGGATTAACAATGCGTCAAAAGTTCTTGGGAAAAGAAGAGTGGATTCAAAGTGATATTGAGGAAGAACTTAAAGATAAAGAAGCAAAACAAATAAAAAATAGTGATAATGAAGAAGAAAATAAAGATTAAAAACTTTTAGTTAGAATGTGAGAAATATGAAAGAAAAAGCTTGTAAAAATTGTCATTTAATAACCAGAAATGAAACAATTTGTCCAAAATGTAAAACTCATACTTTAAGTGAAGATTTCACGGGGGAGGTTGTTATTATCAACCCTAAGGAGTCCAAAATGGCACAAAACCTCAAGATACATTTTCCAGGGAAATATGCACTGAGAGTTCGTTAAATAATTATAATAGAATTACCTTCTTTAAACACACAAAATATTCTTTTATTATATATCAAGTAACTCTAATTTCTTAGTAAACATTTTATAAAATTCTTTCTTAATAAAAATGATTTAAATGGAACATAATTTAAAAGTGCCTAATAATTTACGCTTCAAATTCGCAGAGCCTTTAGATATTCTAATTGCTGGAACACGCGAAGAAACACTTATTCAAGTAGAATCCATTTTTAGAGATTTCTTAAAATCGAATAAAAATCCTAATTTTTATATAGTAGGGGATATTGTGGCAAAGGACTTCTTTACTAATCCGTTTTTAAAATCGTTTATTAAAGTATGTATAATTGATGAAAAAACTCAGAGAAATCATATTGAGATAAATTTCGAAGGATTCTTTGAAGATATTATTGAATTTCAAAATCTTGAAGGTTCAATTCAGAAGGAAAGCTGGGATCTTTTTAAATCTGTTATTGACTCCGATAAAAGGACTCTAATTAAAATAACAGAAGGAGAAGAAGATCTATTAGTTCTACCGCTTATACTAGGACTTCCTATAAAAGGACAAATTAAAAATTTCGTTTTCTATGGTCAACCACCGATTACAGATTCAGAATTTATAATTCCAGAGGGTATTGTAATAGTGGATGTAGATGAAAAAATTCAAAAGAAAGTGAAACAAACAATCGCATTAATGGAAAAGTTTTAGATAATAAAACATAAATTTTATTTTTTATACTTTCTTTTAAATTTTATAATTCAGAATTAATTTCTTAAATTTTCTGAATAGATTAATGATTAAAAATAAAAGGTTCAAAATGTCATTCAATATTGAGATTTTGGAAGAAAAGAAAAATCCCTTAATAGATAGGCTTGAGATCAAATTTCGAGTAGATCATTTTGCAGCAAGTACACCAAATCGATTAGAAGTAAAAAAAAAGATTGCTGCAATGAAAAATTCAAATATAAACCTTACAGTTATAAAGAAATTAAAATCACACTTTGGGGCATCTTACACTATAGGAATGGTAAATATTTATGAAAATGCAAAAGAGCTTCAATATTTTGAACCTTTTCATATTCAAGTTCGTAATCTTGAGAAAGATAAAAGAACAGAGATATATAAATTAAAAAAGAGAAAAGAATCATATAAACATCTTTTTGAATATGATTAATTAATATAACGATTAAAAAAATGACAGATAAATCACAATTTTATAAAATCGAGGAAGATAAATTAGTCAGAACTCATAGATCATGTCCTAAATGTGGTCCAAGTTATTTCCTTGCAGATCATTACGATAGATGGTGAGTATTAGCTCATTATCCGTAAAAGATGGGCCTGTGGGAATTGTGGATACACTATATTTAAAAGAAAAGGGAAGAAAGCCACAGCAGGAGCAAAAGGAAAAACAGCAAGAAGAACTCCGCGAAAACGTGTTAAATCTATGGAAGGATAAATTGAACTTTAAAATCTGTAAAATTAGTATCACTAAAGTTCTCCTAATTCTTTCTTTTTGAAATTGGGTTAGAGGTGTCTCGAATTCGGGAGTTAGTTCTCGGAATTGAATCTACTGCCCATACATTTGGTGTGGGAATTGTTGATTTTGATGGAAAAGTATTAAGCCTTATAAACGATATTTTTATTCCTGAAAAGGGAGGACTTCATCCTGTTTTGGTAAAAGAACAACATCTAAACAATTTCATGAATATAATAATAAAAGCTCTTGCTAAAGCAAAAGTCTCAATTAAAAATATTAATTTGATTGCATTTAGTCAGAGCCCTGGATTAGGCCCATGTTTAAAGATTGGTGCAATGGTTGCTAGGATGTTAAGCCAGCTATTGGAGATTCCAATAGTTGCCGTGAACCATTGTATAGCTCATATCGAAATAGGTCGTTTGATGTGTAAAATTGAAGATCCTCTAACTCTATATGTGAGTGGAGGAAATACCATTGTAAGTGCATTTGAATCGGGTAAGTATCAGATCTTTGGAGAAACATTAGATTTAGCAATTGGAAATATGATTGATTCATTAGCTCGAGATGCCGGACTATCACATCCTGGAGGACCTAAAATAGAGAAATTGGCGAAAGAATCTAATAATTATATTTCATTACCCTATGTAGTAAAAGGCATGGATTTATCTTTTTCAGGACTCTATACTGCTACTAAGAGATTAATTGAATCTAAAGACTTTGGAAAAATATATAATCTTAATGATGTTGCTAATTCTCTGCAAGAGACAGCATTTGCAATGTTGACTGAGGTGACTGAACGAGCCTTAGCCCACACAGAAAAAAAGGAGGTACTCTTAACTGGAGGTGTCGCAGCTAATAAACGCTTACAAGAAATGATTGAATATATTAGTAGAGAACATAGTGCAAAATTTAAAGTAGTACCCTTAAATTTTGCTGGAGATAATGGGGCGATGATAGGGTGGACAGGAATTTTAAGATATAAAGCAGAAGGTGGACAGGATATTTCTAAGACGATTATTAAACCAAAAGAGAGGATGGATCAAATCTCCATTCCTTGGAGGACATAGATAATGCAAGATTCACAAATTGTAAAAGAAAGCCTTATTCATAAAGGAGCTGAAGCTAATCTTTATTATGGTCATTGGTTTGGAAAAGAAGTAATCTTTAAATATCGCATTCCTAAAAAATACAGAACAGAAGAACTTGATAAAAGTATTAGAACTTTAAGAACTTTAAACGAAGGTCGCGCATTGATCTCTGTAAAAGCATTAGGATTAAATGTTCCTCAAGTTTATGAAATTGACTCTATTGAATCAACAATAGTGATGAAATATATATGTGGAGAAAAACTTAAGGATTTACTAAGTAGGTTAACTATTGATAAGAAACAAGAATTTTTTCATAAAATTGGTAACTTTATAGCAATATTACATAAGAATGGTCATATCCATGGAGATATTACCACTAGTAATATTATTATAACTGAGAATGACCTTTTCATCATCGATTTTGGATTACATGAATACTCTGATAAATTAGAAGACAAAAGTGTTGATCTACATCTATTTAAAAGAGTATTAATATCTTCCCATGGGGATAACTTTAAGATTTGTTTTGATGCCTTTCTTAAGGGATATAGGTCAGAATATGGGAAAGAAAATCTAAATGAATGTAATAGCATAATTAAAAATATTAAAATTATTGAAACACGTGGTAGATACATAAAATCTGAAGAGAGATTGTAAAAATATAGATATCTCATTCAAAATTCTCATAACACACTATACTTTCTAATGGATTTCTTTTAGCTGGAAGTATATGAGCTCGTTCTGGCTCATCAACGGGATATCCTAATGGTGTAAAAGTTATAATAATCCAATTTTCAGGAATATTTAACACCTGATTAACTTTCTCTATGATAGAAGAAGGCATTGTAGGATACCATGATGAAAAACAGGTGCCTAAACCTCGAGCCCAAGCTTCTAACATTAAATTCTGAGCACATAATGCACCGTCTAAAATAGCCCATTTGGATCTCTTTGAGTTTACCAGAATCGCTATCAAAACAGGACCATTTCTTATGAATTTATGAAATCCTTTAAGAGGAGATAGTTCAGCAATTTTAATCATAGTCTCCTTTTTTTTTATTACTATGAATTTCCACGGTTGTTTATTGTCACCGGAAGGTGCCCATCTGGCAGCTTCTAGTACAGCATTTAAATCCTCATCAGGTACCATATCTGTTTTGAATCTGCGTGTGCTTCTTCTAGATTTAATTACGTCCAAAATACTTGTTTTTTTTTCCATTTCTAATCGCTTCTATTATTTAATTAAATTAATAGAAAAAATGAAATGTAAATTTTGAATCCTCTCATTTTCTTATTTAGAGTGTAATTCTTCTTTAAGATGTGGTTCGAAGTAAAAATAAAGTATGTTCAATTGGATTAAAAAAATGATTATAATTGTTCAAATATATTAAAAAGGTATTAGAAATATTTCCATAGATTTAGCGTTCATTTATAAACAACATAAGTATATAAATAAGTTTTTCTTAATATAATATAGCTAAAAATGGAGTTTTGTTAAGGGCAGAGTGATTTTTGTCTACTTAGTACTCCACTTTACATATTTTTCTTAAAGTTAAATAAGTTTGTGTAAGCTACATGACAGAGGACAAGAAAAAGAAAAAAAAAACTAAAATGGTAAACATCACAATTAATTTACCTGATATTTATGATAAAAATATCCAAAAATTAATTAAAATGAAACTCATTCCATCTCGTTCAGAGGCAGTCAGAACAGCCCTAAGAGAATTTTTACATAAAGAGTATGATAATTTGAAGTTGCTAGATTATTTTGAAGAGAATTTGTAAAAAATAAATTTTAGTCTTTCTTTCTGCAAATATCCTTTTTTTAAGTTAAATTACTTCCTATTCATTAGATAATCTCTTTTCTAATTGCTGAAAAAAATCATCTAATACAACATTCCCTCCACTAATTATTACTCCAACTTTTTTGTTTTTCACTTCAATCTTCTTTGACAATAAAGCAGCTAGCGGTACTGCACCTGATGGTTCAACTATAAGTTTCATCCTTTCCCAAAGAAATCTCATGCCATTTAAAATTTCAAATTCTGATACAACAACAATTTCATCAACAATTTTTTGAATGATATTGAAAGTTCTTTCGCTAAGAGAAGTACGTAATCCATCTGCTATAGTATTAGGATAGGTACTTGGGATTATGTGACCTGCTTGGATAGAGCGATATGCATCATCTGCAATAGTAGGTTCAACTCCAATAACTTTTGAAGCTGGGCACAACCCTTTTGTTGCTATAGCTGTTCCACTTAGTAATCCACCCCCTCCAAGTGGAGCAATGACGAGGTCCAAATCGCCAACTTCTTTTATTAGTTCGTATGCTACCGTTCCCGCTCCATTTATCACATTATTATTATCATATGGATGAATTAACACAAAATTGTTTTTTTCGATTAACTGTTTGGTTGTTTGAATCCGAGATTCGAGACTATTATCACAAAATACTATTTCAGGACCATATCCCTTTGTCGCATTAATCTTATTTATAGGAGCTCCTTTAGGCATAACAATAGTCGCACGAATTCCTAAAATTGAGGCTGCAAGCGCAACAGCTTGAGCATGGTTTCCACTTGAATGAGTAATAACTCCTCTATATCGTTCTTCAGATGTAAGTAAACTTAATGCATTGAAAGCTCCCCGAAATTTAAAAGCTCCAACTCTTTGAAAATTTTCGCATTTTAAACATACTGATTTTGCTTCGGTAATTTCATTTACGGTTCTCGAGGTCATCACAGGTGTCCTATTAACTACATTCTTTAATCGATGATAAGCTTCTTCAATATTCCTTAAAGACATTTTTATAGGTTTCAAATGGTTTATATATTAGTAAATTGATGTTTCTTAATAAATAATTTAGGATGCTATAAATTACATTAAATAAATAGCTCTTGATAGTGGTATATAAGAAAGAATCAAGGTTGATTATAAACTATAGAAATATAATATAATCAGATATTTAATTATAAAAAATATTATTAGATATAAGATATAAAGTAGATCTTTATAATTATTTTCTTCAGGATTCTCTAAAACTATAAATTCAACTTCTTCTAACACTTCTGATTCATTTATAGACAATTCTATCCCTCATTAATAAAATCATATTATTTTTCCTTTTCATAAATTTTGAAGTTTGAAAAATTCCAATAATTATTTATTAATTAGAATATTTAAATGTTTTCATAAATTTTGAAATTTAGAAAAAATAAAAATTTTGAAAGTGGTATTAATTAATTTGGAAAAAATAAAGTAAGAATTAGACGATTAAAAAAAATAGACTAATATGAGCTTAGGATTTAAAAGTTTTAGAAATTCATCTTATTAAAAGAAGTATTATCGACGTCCTCTTATTTTACGCGCTTCACGTTCAACTTCCCTCAAGATAACTATATCATCTTCTCGGATAGGCCCTTTTACATTGCGTGTGAGAATTCTATTTTTATCAGGACCTTCAAGTATCCGAACCTTAATCTGGCTTATTTCTCCTGTAAGTCCTGTCCGTCCGACAATTTGTATTACTTGAGCTGGAATTGATTGATCTTGTTGTTGAACACTTTTATCTAATTTTACCAAAACTTTCACCTATTATTTTTTCAGACTCTCAAGCTTCTTTAAGACATCATCCAATACACTATCATTTCCCGTACCTGCATTCTCGATGGCAATCGCACTAGATCCTACATTAATTCTTGTAGCATTTCCGAGTTCTTTTTTAGTAGACATATACCCATACGGGATCCCTTTCTCTTCACATAATAGAGGTACGTGGAAAAGAATTTCAGGTGGAGTGACATCTTCAGCCATTATTACTAATTTTGCCTGAACTCTTTCTATTGATTTTGTGACTTCATTCATGCCCTTCCTTATTTTGGAATCTCTGGTTTCAGCAATTACACTTACAGCACTTTTTATTTGACTTTTGAGGGCATCTGGTACTTTAAATTTAACATATGAAATTATAAATCATCTCCTTCAAATATATTATATTTTTGATATATTATCATAAATCATCGATTTACAATGAGAACAATAGTAAAAGATTGTAAATAAAATTTTTGATTTAAAATGAAAATTACTCGCAATATAGAGCGAAAAATTTTTTTAATATGCTTCTTTTATTCCTTTATAATGATTATTCCTATAAGATGCTTCTCCTGTGGGAAGCTCATCGCTCATATTTATGAACCATATCTAGAAATGCTTGAAAAAGGAGAGAGCTCTGATGCAGCATTCAAACAATTAGGTATTGAAAGATGGTGTTGTAAACGAATGGTGGTTTCGCATGTTGATTTAATAGATGATCTCCTTAAATTTTCAAGGTTGCAGTAAATTCTGCTTTATTATTATTATGAAATAAGCTTATTTCTACTAATTAATATTTCTATAATTATGGAGAATAAGATTAAATAATGGGAATCCTACTGCTTCCCATAATAAATAGTCCATCGTGTTTTACGGGGATTTTTCTTATATTTTAGTTGAGCTTTTTTACACTTAGGAGTGCAAAAATTGAAAATAGTACCATCTCTCTTAACATACATTACTCCTCGACCAATTGCAATGTCATACCCGCAAAAGCTACACTTTTTTACCTTAACCATTGCTTTTCACTCCGTTTTCCTTTCCAATTTATTTCTTGAATAATTCAGATTCGCCATACTTCAAAACTTTTAAGTTAATTAGTGTTATATCAAAGGTGACCTCATTACCACGCACTGTTTTACGTCGTTTCTCTCCTTTTCTACGCGGTTTATATCCAATTGCTCTTTTTGAAACAAGAATTCTTTTTTTAACTGGTCCATGTACATCTTTTCTCATAGGAAATCCGCTCGAGTCACTACCACCTGTAATTTCAAATTCATAGTTAGCAAATCCAATTAAACCACCTTTTATAGTATCACCAATCTTTTTACCTTCAAAGGGTTTAAATTTTTTTTCATCAATCTCGATCAATTTTGAAAATCCAGCACCGGAACCCGTATTCCCACCACTTATATTTAATTTATATACTAGTTTTTCAGAAGACATGATGCATCAATAAATATAGAACTTAAAAGAGCTAAATTGAGATGGAAAATGTTTATTTTCATAAAAATTTTATGAAATGCAAGTACTTAGATTTATTTTTGAAATATAAAAAAATGATGAAATTTATTTTAAGGGAAATATCCTAATAAATTATAGAAATAACCTTATTAAATTATCTAAAAAATCTTTCTCAATGCAAATATTTGAAGTAGTTGAATTAACAGAATATCCATATATGGGAATAGCAGAAATCATTGATGGTACAATAGTTGGAGATCTAATTAATGATAATAATAGTGATAAAGTATATTTGCTAATTGATCACGATTTAAAAAGAATATGGACTTATAATGGAGCTCACAGTCCATTTAAAGTTCAAATTTATGGAGGAATATTAGCTGGTCTATTAAGACAACAATTAAAATTATTTTATAGATTATACACTTTAAATCTATATTCTGACGATTCTGAGGAATTTAAGAAGATATTAGAGAAACCAATTAGCGGAGGTCGAGCAAAGCCTATTGAAAAAAGTGCTTTTGTCAAATCTGGAGAAACTCAATCTGCCTTTATGGTAATAGCAAATCCAAAATTAAGTTCAGCAATGGAATATATTGACCAAATCCCCCAACCTAAACATCTAATCCGAAGATTTGTAATAGTTGGAGGAGCTATATATACAGAAATAGAAATTACAGAAGGTCTTATCACCGAAGAAAAAATAATTATTCAGCTTGAAAAATTAGGGCGATTAAATAATGGTTTCACATTCTTTAAAGATCATAATTATTCAACAAGATTAATTATAAAAGAGCGTAAAATACAAGGCATTGAATTATATATTGATAAAGAAGATAAAGAAGATAGAGCTCCTTCATTAGAATTAAAAGTCCCCGTAATCAATGAAGATAAATTTAGCAGACCTGGTGATATAAATGACGTACTAAAAGCCTTTCAAATACCAAAAAAATTACCTCAAGAAAAAGAAAAAGAAAAAGAAAGCAATGATTCTGTTAATAAATCCTAAAACCTCTAAACCTTCTGAAATTCGAACAGATTTTTTCAGAGAACCTAATTTAGGAATTTTATATTTAGCTGCTGTATTAGATATAAATAATATTTCTGTTGATATATTGGACCTTGAACAATTTAAAAGTCTAAATAGTGAAGGATTAAAAGAATTAATTGAGGAGAGAGCTAGAAATTATAAAATTTTTGGAATTACTTCTCTTACAAATACTTTTCATATTGCTCTTGATATAGCGAATATCATTAAAGAACAAGATAAAAACAATTATGTGATTTTGGGAGGTCCCCATGTTTCTTTTCTCTCCAGAAATATTTTAGAAAATGATTATAAAACTGAAAAAGCGATTGATTTCATATGTATAGGAGAATCAGAAATTTCATTCTTAGAGCTAATGAATTTTCTAAGAAAAAAGTTAAAAAGTAATAAAGAACTAAACCATTTTGAAGAAAATCTTAACGCTATTAAGGGTATTTCCTATATAAACTCAAAGGGAAAATTTATTTTTACTGGATCTCCTGAAAGACCTATAGATGTCGAATCTCTGCCATTACCTGCTCGCTATAAACTAAAACAGGAGAATTTTTACTACAATGTAGCAAATGTAATTATAAATAGAGGTTGCCCTAACCAGTGCTCATTTTGCTCGAGAACAAAATTGTTTAAGGATGTGAGGATTAGAAGTATTAGTTCTATTCTTACAGAAATTAGAGATATAATTTCGCTGCAATCGTATAATTACATAAACTTTTATGACAATATTAACATTAACAAAGAATTCTTTAAGGATTTTTGTAGAATGTTTATTGATAATAAAATAACTATTCCATGGGGTTGCGAATTAAGAGTAGATAATGTTTCTTTAGAAGATGCTAGATTATTAAAAGATTCAGGATGCCAACTTATAGCCACAGGTATTGAATCTGCAAGTGAAATTGTCTTAAAAAGAAATTTTAAGTTCCAAGATCCTAAAAGAGTTTTCCAAGGCATCGTCAATTTAAAGAATTTTAATATCCCTATTCAGGCATATTTTGTTTTGGGATTACCAGGAGAAACAGAACAAAGCTTCTACAAAACGATTGAGTTTTTAAAAAAATTACCATTAGATCATAGTGATACAATAAACTATTTTGTAGCTACACCCTATCCTGGTTCACGACTAAGCGATGATAAGCTTTTTAATATAAAAATAATAGAAAATGATTTTTCAAAATATGATTGTAACCATATCATTTTCGAAACAAAAGAACTAAATAAAAATGTATTAAGAAAATTATTTAATACTGCTAAAGAAATTGAAAAAGATTTTAAAAGATAATTGTTTAAGGTGGGTCGTTCTTAATACGATTAACGAGATCATCGTAGTTTAGACTAGCACCTAAGTAAAACATCATCTAAGTAATTCCCGCTTCTTCATAAGCTTTTAATTTCTCTTTACTGGGTGTTGAGCTAGTTCTAAACAAAACTCCTTTTAACATAATTATATCAATAGGTCAGTCTAACGTTTTTAAATAAGAATTTTTAATTATATTTACTCAAAAATATAACGTTTAATATGAAAGTCATATGAAAATTTTAATATATGGTGGGTTAACTCTAATTTCATGTAGATAAATATTTTTTATAATACCTATAAAATACACTATTATAAATAAAAAATATCTACAAGATATACAAAAAAGAAAAGAGATTTAAAGTTAAAATAAAGTAATGTGATATTAATGCCTAAAGCTGTTGAATACTATATCGGGGAAGCTTTGGTCGGTGATTCGAGCGACCCAAATTTAGCGCACATAGATTTAATAATTGGTTCTAAAAACGGACCAGTAGGAGTCTCATTCGCAAATGCACTTAGCACACCTTCTAAGGGACATGGTGGGTTGCTTGCAGGAATTCGCCCGAATCTACTTGCAAAGCCAGTAAGTCTCATTGTACCTAAAGTCACGGTTGCTAAAATGGAAGATGCAAGTAAAGTCTTTGGACCAGCTCAAGCTGCTGTTGCTAAAGGGATAGCAGATGCCGTTGAAGAAGGAATTATTCCAATGAATAAAATAGATGATTGGTTAATAATTGCTAGTGTATATATTCATCCAGATGCCAATGATTATCGTAAAATTTATCAATATAATTATGGTGCTACAAAATTAGCAATTCATAGAGCTTTAAGGGGATATCCTCCAATCGAGAAGATATTTTATGATAAAGACCGAGCTAAACACCCAGTTGCAGGTATACGAGTTCCTAGATTATGGCGCCCTCCGTATATTCAGGTAGCATTAGATCATCCTGCCTTAGAAAAGCAAATGAAAGTTGTTAAGGAATTACCCAAAAGTGATAGAATATTACTTGAGGTTGGTACACCATTTCTCAAGAAATACGGTGTTGAATCAATTAAGAAGATTAGGGAGCTGGCAAAAGACAAATTTATTGTTGCTGATTTAAAGACTTTAGATGTAGGAAAATTAGAGGTTGATTTTGCATTTGATGCCACTGCAGATGCAGTTGTAGCAAGTGGCCTAGCTTCTACTGCCTCACTCGATAAATTTATTTTAGAAGCCCAACGACTTGGTATTCATGCATTTGTTGATACAATGGAAGTATCAAATCCCATTGAGAAGTTGAGTTCACTAATGCAAACCCCAGATGTTGTGATAATTCATAGAGCAATTGATGTCGAGCAATCTACAGAAGGAGATAAATCTCCTGATGCCCAACAGAGACAAAGATGGTCATTGGTTCCGAAAATTAAAGAACTATATTCTGGTCAAAAGAAACTTTCAGGAAGAGATAGGGTATTAGTCGCTGTTGCTGGAGGTATTGAACCAAGCACTGCCTCCTATGCATTGGAACAAGGAGCAGACATTTTAATAGTTGGTCGATTTATCGCATCAGCAAAGGATGTAGAATTTGCGATGAGAAGAATGCTTAGTGTTCTCCCGGGTTATCAGGATATCAATCTAAAGCGAATCCATAGCGAAGACGATGACGAGACAGTAAAAAAAGCTACATGGGATTAATTAATTTTTTTTAGACCTTGTTTTTACTGAGTTCTAAGAAAATAATTTTTGAAAATAATATTTATATCCTTTGATTATTGAATGCTCCATAAGGAGTGAAGAAAGATATGATCTCTTTTTAACTCTTACAAATTCACAGTTTGAAGTGAGAACATCTTCACTTTCAATGACATCTAATACTTTTATGCCAGAGTTATAAAGATCTATAGTGGAACTTGATTTTATAATTAACTTTTTTGTAATTTCTACTTCTTCTAATATAATATTAGAGCATCCTATTAACACTATTTTTCTAAATGCTGATTTTGAAATCATGATATTATTACAATTAGTTAGAAAAAGTGCTCTTAAATTTTGATTCCTAAATTCTGTAAATGCGTCTGAGTCTGCTATTGTTATTGAAAACCAATCTCTATCATCATAACTTCCACGAGTAACAAGATAAGGATCTTCAATTGTGCCAGCACCTTTTATATTTAAATCTAAATTCCAATTACCAGCATTCGTCACTCTACA
>JBHLNY010000071.1:0-12807 GCA_048941065.1 Promethearchaeota archaeon | reverse complement strand
AACATATAACTCACCCAAATCGCTAGTATTTAGATACCGTGGGTTTTTTTCATTTGTTGCAAGGGCATATTCTCGAATTTTTTTAACGGTTATGGGGAATGGACTAAGCTGGTATTTCTTTCCTAGGTATCTTCTATTCAATCTTTGGATTAATTCACTCAATCTTTTTCCTTCTAAATATAATTGTTAAAATTTCTTAATTTTTTTTTATTTTATTCAATTCAAAATTGGTGAGATAGATTCTGATTATATTAAAAAAGTTTTTATTGAGATTTCTAACCTTATTTTAAATTTATAGATTTAGTAATGATTATTTTTATATAAACAAATCTCAGATTTATTGTTTTCTCATTAAAAAATAGCATATATTATTACTTTTTTTTGAATGAATCTCTTTCTAATAAAATTAATACCTTGATAATTGGATTTTAAAGAGTTAAAATAAAAATTAATTATAATAAGAATCTATTTTAAGATTTTATGCCTTCATGAATGTCACCCTCAATTTGTTAAAAAGATTTGAAGATTCTCTTTACAAGAATAGTCCTAGAAGAGAAAAATTCTTCGTCAAGATTTTAGGCTATGGCGAAATGAGTATCGTTTTTGAAATATTAAACGATGGTAATGATAATGCCTATAAAAGACTTTCAATTTTCGAAGAAGAAAGTCAAATAGCAAGACAGATTAAAGCTTTCAAAGAATATTATAGGATTTTAACGGAGGAAGTTGGTATAAGTACCCCCCCATATAAAATTATTTGGTTTAGAGATAGATTAGAGAGAATTAAGTTTTACTATATTCAGCAAAAGCTTCCTGCTATATCTGTATGTAATAATGCTATTGATTACTTAGATAGAAATAGCATTTTGAAATTAGTCTTGTTGATAATGAGAGAGATGAAAAAAGTCTGGATTTTCAATCAATCCCATGAAAAAATAAAAGTAGGTTTTGATGCCCAAATCTCAAATTTTGCTATAGAAAATTTTAACCAAAAAAGTTCTAAAATAGATTTAAATTCAGATTTAATCTTTCTTGATACAATCCCACCTTTTTTTCGAATAAATGGCAAAGAAGTGATGGATCTTAATCTATTATTAAAAACTGTACCTACATATTTAAAATGGATTTTGAGGATTAATTATATACAAAAAATAATGAAAAACGTCGTTAATAGATACTATGATTTTCGTAATGCTACCATTGATCTTATTGCTAATTTCTCAAAGGAGCAAAAATCTGATTTAATCCCTGTTTTGGTTAATAGAGTTAACCAATTTTTCATTCAAGAGGTTCCTGATCTAAATATTGAGCCTATAAAATTAAATGAGGTCATAAAATACTATAAACATGATAGACTAATCTGGACATTATATCAAAACTTAAGGAGGATTGATAGATTTATTATAACTAAATTGTTCCGCAGGAAATATGATTTTTTCCTTCCTCCAAAAATTAGAAGATAAATGAAATAATTAATATATTTCACAAATATCAAGATTAATCCTTTGATAGATGGATTTTAAAAGATTTAAAGAAAATAGATAGTAACCAAAATGTATTTTTTTATTCATAAATTATTAATCATAGATAAATATAAGTGATAATTGGATGCAAATGGCTGAACAAAATAATCATATGCAAGTAAATGGAAAAGCGAAAGAAATTTTATTTCAATCTATGGAATTGATAATGAAGAATCTTCAAGAAAATATGGAGCATCTTAATAAACCTAGACATTTCAAACATACCCAAAAATTTATTGAAATGGTTCATGATGGTTTAGTGAACAAAAGAAGATTTTTTTTATTAGCTTCAGGTAGAAGTGCTTTTATATTACAGTGTTTTGCTACTAGGTTAGTACATCTTGGAGCAGAAATATACATGGTTACTAATTTAGCAAGTATGCCTGCTCTTACAAGTAAAGATATTCTAATTGTTCTTTCTGGATCAGGAACTACTGATATTGTTGTGTCTCTTCTAAAAAATATTGTAAATACAGTTAAACCATTTGGAATCGTAGCAATTACCAGTCATCCCGAAACAATTATTGGAAGAGCAGGAGACGTTACAATTAAACTTAAAGGAAGAACTAAAAAAGATAAAGCGACAGGAGACACAGCTGTTTTAACACCAGAAGGCACAATGTTTGAGGCTGCCGCATTCAGCTATTTGGATGCTATTGTAGCTGAATTAGCCATTAAACTTGGTAAAACTGATGAGGATATGCTCAAGAAACATTCACAGACTACATAACCTTACTTTTCAATAGTTAATCAATTTGAATGCTTATTATATGCGCCGATTTATAGTGTTTTTATGAGAAATTAATTTGATGATTAAAAATCTCCAAATCGGCGCACACTCTACATTACTAATGCGCCAATTGCAGCACAAAATTCTGAATTCTTTAAAAATATTGCTTTTTTTTTGTTAATCTTACAAAATAGGGATAAAATTTGCTTAATTAACGTATTTTTTTTTAGAAATCCGCCACAAAAGATAATATTTGTAATATCATTATTGTCAGCCATTAAGTTTGCTATCGTACCAATATTTTCCCCGATCATACAAATTATGGAATTAATAAAATCCTCTTTTTTGAAGCTATTCATGATAAAGTTTAAATCAATCTTTCCTAAGGAGGCTGCTGTAAACTCCCTAAATAGTAAATCAACTCTATCATCTTCTTGAGCATAAATATCAGAAACTTTTAAATCAACATTATATCTATTTCCTTTTTTAGCTAAGTTTAAAGCCTCCTCAAAATTACCTATATTAAATAAAATTTTAATTAATCCCATAAAAAAGCCTCCTCCCATAGCAGTTCCTCCCAGATGTTTAATAGAATCTTTTTTAGAAACCATTGAAGTTCCAGTTCCTATGGTGACAATTAATGAAGCGGGTAGCTCTTTCTTTTTTTCAAATAAATGAAGAATTTCAACACCTTTAACGTTAGCTTCAAACTCACTTATTAACTTTGTTTTAACTGTTTTTGAATAGTTTCGATATAAATAGAAACTTTTTCCTCCTGTAAAATTTATTTTACCATATTGTTTACCTTTCGACTCTAAAACTTTTTCGAATGAATTCGAATTAGATTGAGTTAAAAAGTATGATAATTGTAATTCTTCACCATCTAAATATACAATCTTGGAAATAGTATGTCCCATATCTACTCCAATTGTATCTGCTGGTATTTTAACACTTAATTTATCTAAATTTATATTGAACATATTTCTATCCCTTAACTTAAAATTCAATTCTTTCATTATCTTATATTATTAATTCATTTTAATAAATCAACTTTGCAAAATATTAATCTATGATAGATCACCCAAACTTAGAAAGTGCTGAAGTTGCTGTAATCAAGAGAAATACACCAATAGAAGGAGTTCTAGAAGGAATTGAGAAACTTGGTGGAATTACTAAATTCATTAATGAAGGAGACCAAGTTTTTATTAAATTTAATTTAAATTTACCCTATGGATTTCCAACAAACACTAATTTCAATGTATTGAAGGTATTGATAAAGTCTTGTAAAAAAGCAGGGGCCGATAAAATCTACTTGGGTAGTTTTCCAGTTAAAGGAGTACCAATTAATACAATTTCAAAATTGTTAGACATTAATAGTTATATTGAGAATTTCGGAGCTGAATTAGTATTTTTAGATAATAGTAATTATTATGATCAGAAAGGATTAAAACCTAATCACTTAAAAGAAATTAAAGAGAATTCTTTTTCAACATTAAATGTAAATAATAAAGAAGTTAAAGTTCCAAACATAATTCTAAATTCAGATAAATTAATAATTGTTAATCAAGTTAATGTAGAACCTTTATTCAAATGTACTTTATCAATTTTAAATTCTTATTCAATTATTCCAAATAAGTATCAGGAAATTGAGAAAAGTGTAAGGGAAGGAAAAGATTATTTATTTCTTGATCAATACAAACAAGATCTCATTTCAAACATTATTGATGTTTTTACAATAAAAAAACCTGATTTAGTAATAAATGATCTATTTTACTTAATGGAAGAAGCTGGTCCTTATATTTATAAGGATTCAAAATTAAAAACTACAGGATTAGTTATTGTAGGAAGTGATGCAATAGCAGTCGATTTGATTACATTATGGTTAATGAATATTGATATGATAGATAGTAAACTGATTTTAGAAGCTCACAATAAACGAGTAGGCATGTCAGATATTTCAAAGATAAATATCGTTGGAGAAAAGCTCGAAAATTTTAAAATAAATGTTAATTTCTGTGCTTCTAAACTTGAAAGTATTAAAATAAATAACTTTTCGGTAAAATCAGGCAGGTATTGCTCGGGATGTTTTAAGTATGCTTATCATTTATTAAATATTATAAAAACACATATGGTAAAAGATCTAAAATATAATCCATTTAATTCATTTTTATTTGGTGAAAATCCCCTTGATCCAGAAAACTCTAATAATATTATTCTATTTGGAGATTGTTGCATCAATAGCACAAAAAACTATAGTTTTAGAAAAATTATAAAGAAAACTCATGAAAATATCTCAAAAGAATCGACACGAAAATTATATAAAAAATCTAAATCCTCTCAAAAACGAAAAACTAAAGAAATATTAAATAAGAATATCTTGGAATTACCAGGATGCCCACCAGATATTTTTGACTCACTAAAGCTATTATTAGATTATTTTGGGGAAAAAAATGCTCCAAATTTAAGAATAATCAATGAACTACTTAAATCATGGAGGTTATATGAAGTTAAAGAAAAATTAGAGATATGGGAGGCACTTTAGACAAATGATCAACAGAGAATTCAAAAAAAATTGGAGTGAAATTATTAAGTTTAATTCAAAAGTAAATATTATAGATGATATTCAAGATTTAGAAGAAATTGTTAGAATCCCTTTAACACCTATAAATCTGAAATCTAATATCTTATATTATTTATTTGAAATTCTTTATCCAAATTTTGTTAATGATCAGCAGAATATACTTGATATTATTGTATCTGATGAAGAGATTAAGAATAAAATCTTAGGGCTTTATTTATACCCTACAAAAAAAGCTGGTATCCATGAAAAAATTGAAAAATTGCCTATAGATATCATTAAAATTAAAGAAAAAGATTTTGAAAATTTTGATGAATTATTTAATAGACTTCAAGAAGTTATTTTGAAAAAAAGAGGAATCAAGATTTCTAGTTTACGGTTATTTAAGAAAAGTGCTATAGAAACAATAAATAAATATTGTAAAAATATCGAAACCCTCTCTATATACGAATTTTTAAAGAGGTTTTTAAATTTGATTCAAGATTTATTTAAAAATAGTTCATTTTATCTATATCCTGAACCTAACATCTATAGATTTTTGAAGAAATTAATAATGCTATTAAAAGGTATAAAATTATCCCAAATTTTTGAAATACTTAATGAATTAACTCCAGCTTTCAATTTTTTAATGCTTCTTAATTCTAAAAAATTAAAATTAACGTTTCAGGTACAAAAAAAAATTACTAAAACAACAAAATCAGAGCTTTTTTTTAAGATTAATACTCTTAATGAGCTTGAAAGTGAAGAAAATTATGTAAATTCAATTAATTACATAATCCAGACTAAACAGAAATTTAACGCGGATTATTCAATAATTCTTAACCAAAATGATGTTTTAACTTTACTTTCAGATTTATTTGAGTTAGAAATCCCCGCCACTAAAGAAAGTATAAAATTAATTATCCAAAAAGTTCTATTTTGGTATAGACGTTTTGAAGATCGCTGGAATATTTTTCCACAACCAAGCATTTATAATAATTTAGTAAGATTCATAATTAGACTTTTTGGATTCAATTTAAATTTTAAAAAAGTTTCATATTGGGCAATCCCCGAATTGCTCTTCAACTTTATTAATTATTATTTCGGATTAAATTCTAAAATTGTAGTCTTTTTAACCAATATCCATAAAAATAGAAATGTAAGTACAAAATCAGAAAATTATTTAGAATTTGCTTCAGAAAGTATATTTTTATTAGAAATTGAGAACAGTTCCTTGATAAAAGTAATACATATTAATAGAACAAATCTTTTTTCTAGTAAAAAGAATTCGCTTGAATTAATTAAATCAAAAATTTCTGAAATTTATGGTTTTATATCATCAATTATAATAATAGATAAATATCCATTGATGAAATTTTTGGAGTTATTTGTTTTTAATTTTTCTAAATTTTCTCTTTTTAAATTATTAAAGACTTTAAAATTATTTAAAGAAAATTCTTATTTTCAAATGTATCCAGAGATACCACCTTATAAATTATTCAAACAAAAAGGGAATATTTCATTTTTAAGGATAATGTTACCAATTTTGATTGATAAACACGAATTTTAATAAAAAAGAACCATATAAAATCTGAAAATAAAGATTATAAGATTATTTTATGAATCCTTTAGCTACTAGTAGTTCTGCATTTAATATAGCACCACCAGCAGCCCCTCGAATAGTGTTATGACTTAAAGCTACAAATTTAACATCAAATACATTATCTTCTCTTAATCTACCTATTGTTACAGCCATACCCTTATCATTATTTCTATCTTTTTTAGGTTGTGGTCTATCTATATCTTCTAAATATATTATTGGTTGTTTTGGTGCAAAAGGTAATCCTAATTCTTGAGGAATTGATTTGAATTCTTTCCAAGTTTTCAAAATTTCTTCTATTGTGGGTTTGTGATCTTTAAATTTTAAATTTATACAAGCTGTATGACCATCACTAACAGGAACTCTTGTACAAGTTGTACTAATTTGAATTGAATCATTATTGATTATTCCATCATTACTGATTTCTCCTAATATCTTAAATGGTTCTTTTTCAGATTTTTCTTCCTCTCCATTTATATAAGGAACTATATTATCCACAATATCTAAAGAGGGTACCCCGGGATAGCCTGCTCCTGAAACTGCCTGTAAAGTAGTTACTATCATCTTTTCGACTTTATATCCTGCTTTCTCCAAAGCATAAATCGGAGTCATATAACTTTGAATTGAACAATTAGGCTTGACAGTAACAAAACCTTTAGAGAAACCCCTCTTATTTTGCTGAATAGGGATAATATTTATATGATCATAATTAATTTCACCGATAATCATTGGTACATAAGGGCTCCACCTATGAGCTGAATTATTAGATACCACTGCAATTCCCTTTTCGGCATATTTAAATTCTAAGTCTTTTATTTGTTCCTTAGTAGGCATCGTCACAGCAGAAAACACTAGACTTACATCTTGAGGGATAGATTTGAAATCTTGTACATCTCTTACTATTAAATCCTTTACTTCATATGGTATTTGTATTGCCATTTGCCATTTGGTCTTTACAGCTTCTTCAAATTTCTTTCCTGCTGATTTTGGAGATGCTGCAACGTCTACTATTTTAAACCACGGATGATTTTGTAATAACTTTATATAATTCTGGCCTACTACCCCAGTGGCTCCTAAAATTCCCACAGAAATATTTTTTTCTCTCATTAACTCAAACTATAATATTTTATAATTAAATTTTTAATGAATTAATGTTTAATGACTTATAGATTTTTACTTAATTACACTTCAAAGCTTTAAGCTTAAATTACAAAATATCATGATTTTGTTAAATTTTTAATTAATAGAAATGTTATTTTTTATCAAATTAGTAAATTTGTGTTATAAATATACCTTAATTTATGATCAAAACTCAAATGTGAAATACTGTGGATAGACATTATGATGGTTTAGAAGAAGAAGCTGAAAAATTAGAAAGACAATCCAAAGAAGAGTTCAATAAAAAAAATTATCCAATAGCTGTCTCTCTTTTAAATGAGGCAAAACAAATCTACATACAACTGGGCTATGAAGGAAAAGTTGGTTTAATCCAAAAACGAATTTCTCAAATGCAGAATTTATTAGCTTATGAGAAACAGGATACATATATTAAAACTAAAAACGAAACCGATTTTAAACAACGCGTTGATAAAATGGTAGCTGAAAATATAAAATATGAAAATAAACAAATAGAGGCTTCACATGAAATTCCCTTTAAACTTAAAGAAAAACTTGAAAAAATAAAACTATTGAAAGAGAAAGCAGAAGTGGAATTAAAATTAGGTAAAATTGAAAGAGTGAAAGCAAGGTATGAATATATTATAGAGTTATATAAAACTATTCCTGAAAATATAATAAATGTATCAATTGAGATTTTAGAAATTAAGAAGAAAATCTCCTCTCTAAGAGATAAAAAATAAAAAATCATTATTCTTTTTATTATTAATTAACTAATTCATGAGTCTAAATGAAAAATCCATTTGATCGATTTTACCATGTACCGACTTCACAGGAATTATTAGACATAGCTTTTAAACGGGGAATGAAAAGCTCTGCTCAAGTTTCAAAAAATGCTCCAATTTTAATTAAAGCGAAAAAAAAAGAATCAAAACGTATTAAGACAGCAATTGATAATTTAATAAATAGGGTTTTAAGTATTATAAAAATGGTCCCTATTATTGATGATCTTCCCGATTTTTATAAAGAATTAGCTTCACTTTTAGTAAATACTGATGATTTAAAACTATCATTAGGTAAATTGAATGGAATTTTACCAATTCTTCGTCAAATTGAAAGAGAATATCTTGGTAAATTAAATAGAATAGAAGCTCCAAAAGAGGGTGATCAATTACGCCGAGCTGCTTTTGGAAGGATATCTTCTATTATAAATAAACAAAAAAATAATCTTGAATATTTAAACAATATTAGAGGACGTTTGAGAGAAATTCCTTCAATTGATTATACATTACCATGTGTGGTTGTTGCTGGGTATCCAAATGTGGGAAAAAGTAGTATAGTAAAAAATATATCAACTAATAAAAAGATTGAAATCCAGGAATATCCATTTACAACTAAGGAATTGAATATGGGACATTTAGAAATTGAAAGAAAATTTGACAAGATCAAAATACAAATTATGGATACTCCTGGAATATTAGATCGCCCAATGTCAAAAAGAAATTACATTGAATTACAAGCAATATTAGCACTTCGCTTAATTTCTGATTTGATTATTTTCATTTTTGATCCCACACCAGCTTCAGGATATACAGTAGATTCCCAAATTCAATTATTTAAAGAGATAAAGCAAAATTTTACGAATGATAGAAAAATAAATCTCATAATTGTATTTAATAAAAAAGATTTAGCAAAAGAATCAGAAATTGAACAACTAAAGATAAAATTGAACCTCAATGATAACGAATTTTATTTAACAAATGCCCTGACGGGAGAAAATCTAGATATACTGATTAAACATTTAGAAAAGCATTACAACTATACATAAACCTCCAAATAAAATGAATTTCATTAAAAATGAATCAATAAACTGAAACTAAGAATGAAATATTTTGAAATTGTCGCTCATCGAGGTGTTCCAATTAAAGCACCAGAAAATACTTTGAAAGCTTTTCAATATGCTATCGAACTCGGTGCAGATGCTATTGAATTTGATGTTCGATTGACATCAGATCGAGTGCCTGTAGTCTATCACTATTTCAACCTTGAAGAAATAACAAATACTTCTGGACCAATTTTCAACTTTACTTATGATCAACTTCAAAATGTACAATTTTTGGGTAATTATAATCAAGAAATTAATAATTATAAAATTTTAACTCTCGATGAGGTTCTAAATGCCATTGGTACAGAGATTGATTTAGAAATTGAAATCAAGGGTCCAGAACCAGAATCTTCGGAGATAATTGCGGGAGTACTAAATCGTTATAAACATTTGTGGAGAAAAATAGAAGTAACATCTTATGAGCCTTTATTGCTTAAAATCATTCAAAAACATTGTCAGGGTATAACAACTGACTTGCTCTTTCCACGCTCTGAAAGTTGGATGAAACCTGAGGTGATCACATATTTAGCGGTCCATCGTGCCAGATTAGTACAAGTAAGAGCGATTCATTTGCATCCAACCCAATTGTCATTAAAAACTATATCTACTATTCGAAAGCACGGTATAGAGGTTCATGCTTGGGATGTGAACGATATAAAATCTCTTAAAACTGTTTTTGACTTAGAAATCCCTCGAATATGTACCGATAAACTTCATCAAGCTCTTAAATTTCGAGAAATGATATTAAAATCTCACCATTTTGAGCATAAAGATTTTAAATGATAGAAAAATCCATATGTTCATCAAGAGATATAAATTGAAACTAAAATAAAAGAATAAGAAATAATTGAAGGTTTTATGATAATATTAGGTTTAGATATTGGTGGTGCTAATACTAAAGCAGCCTTGATTTACTTTAAGGATAAAGAGATTATCGAGTGCTTTTCATATATTGAATATTTTCCCTTTTGGGAGAAAAATTTAAATGATTTTCCCCAAATGTTAAAGCGAATTGTGGAAAATGTGGTTGAAAAGAACAATGATAAATTGGATAATGTCGACTATATCTCTATTACTATGACAGCTGAACTATCTGATGCTTTTCAAACAAAAAAGGAAGGTATTTTAGCAATATTAAAAGCATTAAAACAGGTATTCGATACAAACAAAATGTTTTTTATTAACAATGATCGAAATTTTATTGATTTTGAATCAGTAAAGTCTAATTATCTTTCAATTGCAGCTTCTAATTGGGTATCTACATCTTTATTTTTAGGTAATTTCCAATCTCAATGCATTCTAATTGATGGAGGTTCTACCACCATAGATATCATTCCAATTTTTAACTCAATTCCAGTTTCTCAAGGCAAAGATGACATTTCAAGAATGTTAAATCATGAGTTGGTCTATACTGGAGGTTTAAGGGCAACAATTCCCTCTATTACACATTTAGTGCCTTATCAAGATAAGTTAGTCAGAATATCCTTTGAAAAATTTGCTCTGATTTCTGATATCCATCTAATTTTAGGTAATATCACAGAAGATAAATACCTAAATGATACAGCAGATAATAGATCAAAATCTTTGGAAGATTGTTATGCCAGACTTTCAAGAATTATTTGTATGGATAAAGAGATGATAATGAAAGATGATTTAAATAAAATTGCTGAATATATCTATGAAAAACAATTAGAGATTCTATCAGATGAAATTCAACAATTTATGGCTGCTCTTATTGTGAGATATCCTGAATTTGAGAATAATCCTAAATTTATTATTACGGGATTATCAGCAGATTTCTTAATTAGAAAAACTTTGTTAGAATTGGGATATAATAATATTTTAAGTTATGAAGAAATAACCAATATTCCTGATCAAATTAGTTCTTCAGCTTTTGCTGTTGCAGGAGCTTTTTATTATCAATTAAAAGGTTTTATTAAATATGGTAATCCAAACAGCAATATTTAAAATTGGTGGAAAGATTTTAGATAATAGTAAAAATCTAATAAATACAGTTGCTCAATTTACTCAATTATTTGAAGATAGCATTATTAAAAAAATAATAATAATTCCTGGTGGTGGATTATTAGCGAATTTTGTGAGAAAAACTTATATTGAATTTAATCTTAATAACAATCTTGCGCATTGGATTGCTATTTATTCTATGGATTACAATGGAAGAGAACTAAATAGAAAATTTCCTCACTTAAAATTATGTGATAATTATGAAAAACTAAATGAGGAAAGCAGAGGGATTTCTATATTTTTACCCTATAAATATCTGAGAAATGAAAATGAATTACCACATTCTTGGGAGGTTACTTCAGATTCAATTTCAATTTACCTCGCTAAAAAGTTTGGATTGAATACCTGTTTTTTGATTAAAGATATAGAAGGAATCTTAGATTCCAATCAAAATATTATAAAAGAAATTTCTTCTAAAGAGTTTATACAACTTAAAGAAGAGGGAAAAATAGAAAATACAAATTCAAAAGATTTGGAACTAAAAGATATAACAAGACCAATTGATCCCTATCTGTTAATTCTTATAGATAAATATAAAATTCCATGTATTATATTGAACGGTGCAAATCCAGAACCTAGGATTTTTAATTTCTTTATATTTCCAAACCTACGCGACAAAGTATTTACAAAACTCTATTCAATTTAACTATTAATTAAAGTTTTAATTAAATTGAACTTAAATTATAATTATAATAATTTTTAAAATCGATTTTTATTAAATAGTGATATTATAATGGATGAAAAAGAAATGAAAAAGAATGCTGAATTTCTAATTAAGACGTTAAAGGATACCGAAATTCCTGGTAGCGCAAGATTTAAATGTAGATATAGAAAAATGGTTGATTTTGCTAAAATCTACGGTATAACCGATCCTAAATACGTTGGACCAGAAGAAGAAGGGATTATTGCATGTCATGGTTATGCAAATTCATTCGCAGTGAATGCCTTTTATATTCTTGTACCAGGTTTAAAAATAATACAAAATGGAGAAGAACGCCCTATGGTTTTGAATCCAAATAAATTACTTCATGCTGGAAATAAATATAATTGGCAGGGATGCGTTGATATTAAAAATGGAGATATTTTAAAAGCGACGGGAAAGATATCCAAGGTGTGGCTAGTTGAACAAAATATGATTTTATTTGCTGAATTATTATTGACTGTAAAAAACCAAAATGATGAATTAGTGTGTAAAGTTACATCTAGTGCAGCAATCAGACCTGGAGGTTATTAAAAAATGGTTAAAATAACAGATTTAAAAGTAGGACAAGTTATAAAAAATGAATTTAATGGCATTACACGAGATTTATTAAAACAGTATGCTAAAGCTAGTGGAGATACAAACCCTATTCATACAAATGATGCTATTGC
>JBHLNY010000362.1:0-3147 GCA_048941065.1 Promethearchaeota archaeon | reverse complement strand
AATACTGTTTTGACCACATGCGGTTCTCAAACTTGTCAACCCCAAAGCTTTTTTCGTCGTGCCATTCTTCTTGCCAATTGCTCACCGGTTCGGAACTTGTCTTGGCGCCAACTTCATATCCGGCTGCCCCTGTTCCCCAACGCCTCCACAACTCTGCGTCGTAGGCGTTTCTACATACTTTCTCAATTAACTTCTTGACTTTTCCAATATCAGCTACTTCTGGCAACGGTCCAGTTCCTTTCGCGACTACTGCTTTAAGTCTCTTGGAACCCATAACTGCTCCGTAGCCGCCGTACCCTGCTGCGTGAGCCCATTTTGAACCGACAACAGCTGTTCGTACCTTGTTTTCCCCAGCTGGTCCGATGTAGACTATCGCAGGCTCTTTCCATTCGCCATATTCCGGATACTTTTTGTGCAAATGCTCTCTGCTCTCTTTGGTAAGAATAGAAACTGTTTCTTTTCCATCTCTACCCCAAATATTGCGAGCATCTTTCAGCTCTACATCTGAATCTTTGACAAACAAGTAAACAGGCTTTTCAGCCTCGCCACTTATTATGATTCCATCATGACCCGCGCATCTTAACTCAACTCCAAACTCTCCAGAAAGGGTTGAACCGACCACTCCATTGCTTTGAGGAGATTTTCCAGATACGCATATTCTTCCTCCAGGGAAATAGCCTGTGAGAGGGCCTGTCAATAGCAACAATATGTTTTCTGACGCAAGCGGATCCACGTTTTCCCATTTTCTGCCCAGTCGATCCCATAGAATCTTGGCTGCTAGACCTCTGCCTCCCACGTAATCTCTCAAGACATCGTCACTGAACCTTGTTTCCTTGATAGTCCGGTTTGAGAGGTTGATGTCAAGGAACTTTCCTGCATAGCCTTGAATCATAGGTAATCCTGTCCTCCTTCTCCGTAGATTTTGGCGGCTAAGTCTCGCGTTGTTTCAGCAGGCTTTCGGGCGTACAGTTTGAAAGCCCGATCTCTTCTCGAAGCAGTTTTTAGAACGTTCCAGCCTCCCTCCCGACAAACTTTCACACATTGGGGGTCACCATCGCACAAATCGCAGATCACGACGTGTTTCTCTCTGGGATGCATGTGTGGTATTCTTCCTGGGCAAGCGTCAATGCACTGTCCACAAGCAATGCATTGTTCGTTGTCCACTAGGACAGCACCTGTTTTTTTGCTTGTTGATAGAGCGCCTACTGGGCATGCTTCTACACATGGATAGTCTTCGCATTGAGTACAGAAGTGCGGAAACTCTAGACCTGGAACCAGCATGAAGACTCTGATCCTTGAGGCGTCTGGCCATATGCGATTTTCGTGACTTAGGGAACATGCAATTTCGCACTTTCTGCATCCACTACATCTTGAGAACTCTCTTGCGATCCAGATCGGCTTCTTTTTCTTTGTCATTTTCGGTCATCCCTAGATCTTTGTTCTGTCAACGCTTCTTTTCAGCTTAAATAAAGTATTTGGTATGGCAATTTCTTTAAGCTTAACGCCCTATTGAATGCAAGGGAGATCGCTTCCGGTTTGCAGTTTGAAGACATAATTGGTTGGATGCGTACTCTTTCGATTCAATACGGATATTTCGGAATATTTCTGATAAGTCTGATCGGCGCTGTCTCTATATTCGTACCGATTCCTTACACTGTTGTTATTTTCACTTTGGGCGGCTATCGGGTCGATGGCAACTTGGTTTTTGAACCCGTCTGGATCGCTGTTGCAGCGGGCATTGGCTCAGCGGTCGGCGAGTTTTCTGGGTATTTGTTGGGTTTTGGAGGCCGCAAGGTCATTGGTGGGAAGTTCAAGAAAAAGATGGAGGTCCTAGTGAAAGTTTTCAACAAGTTCGGTCCATTGGTCATTTTTGCCTTCGCTCTGACGCCGTTGCCAGACGATCTTCTTTTCATCCCTCTAGGGGTCATGCGGTACAGCATAGCATGGGCTTTTGTCCCTGCATTAATCGGAAAATTCTGTATGAATCTTATAGTTGCTTACAGCGGACGGTTTTCAATCGAGATAATACGAAGTATCTTTGGAGTAGAAAGCGACTGGATTTCCGCAGTCATCGGCGCAGTCTTAGGAATAACGCTGCTGGCAGTTGTTCTTGTAATCATGTTTAAGCTGGATTGGGAGACTTATGTTGAAAAATATCTGATGAAGGATCAGAAGCCACAAACGGGTGAGGAGCGAATGAGCTAATGTTGACTCAAGTTGGAGCTAATGCTATTACTTTCTTTTCTCAAGACTTTGGAGAGATATGAGAGAATTGAGAGTAATTGCTGATTTACATATTCACAGTCGATACAGTCGTGCGACAAGCGAAAGAATGTGTATTGAAGAGATTGGGCGCTTCGCTAAGATCAAAGGCTTGAACGTTGTCGGCACTGGCGATTTCACGCATCCAAGATGGTTTGAGGAGATTGAGGAGAGCTTGACTCCTGAAGCCGATGCAGGTCTCTATAGGGTAATAAAGAACCCAGATTTGCAGGTGTATTTCATGTTGACGACGGAGGTAAATACGATATTTACCTTTGGTAATGAAAACAAGAAGATACATCATGTAATCTTAACACCAAGCGTAGAGCACGCGGTCCAGATTAATGACAGACTCTCAAAGTACGGCAGCTTAGTCTCTGATGGCAGACCCACGTTGAACATGGACGCTGCACATCTTGTCGAAGAAGTGATGAAAGTCTCGAGCGACAACGTCATTTTTCCGGCTCATGCCTGGACACCTTGGTTCAGCATTTTCGGTGCGTTCAGCGGTTTCAATAGCGTTGAAGAATGCTATCAGGATATGACGAAACATATCCACGCTTTAGAGACTGGGCTGTCTTCAGATCCGCCCATGAACTGGCGTTTGAGTGCTCTGGACAAGTTCACGTTGCTGTCAAACAGTGATAGTCACAGTTTTTGGCCATGGCGCATAGGAAGAGAGGCGAACGTCTTTGAATTGGACAGGTTGACCTATCATGAAGTTGCTGATGCAATTTGCTCGAAAGACAAGCAGCGTTTCAAGCTAACCATTGAGACTGAACCTGCATACGGAAAATATCACTGGACTGGGCACAGAAACTGTCGGGTTGCGCTCTCACCTCTTGAGGCAATCAAAATGGGAAGCATTTGTCCCGTCTGCAGAAG
>JBHLNY010000070.1:0-12829 GCA_048941065.1 Promethearchaeota archaeon | reverse complement strand
CATTAATTCTAAAGTTTCATTTTCTTGAAAGTAATAATAGATATCTGGTGATACTTTTAATTTAAAGAATTTAATTGGATATATCTTATTCTCTACAATTTCATCAATATAATACTCCAGTTTCGTGATATTTATCCTATATTCCTTCGAAAAATCTTCAGGCGAAATATAATCAGGATATTCATTTGGATGGTTTATCGAAAGAAATAGTAAAATCTTTTTAAAATCCAATTGGTCTGTTAACATTGATTTGACACGATCATAATCTAAGTTTAAAACATTCGTGAGAAACCTAAATTGAATATCTTCATTTTTTATGTTATATTCTTCAAAAAATTCTAATGTCTTTTTAGTAATCTCTTCAACTCTTTTGCTTTCTTCATTTAAAATTGACTGTCTATCTAAATCATAGTTTTTTAACATTTTAGCATATTCTAATTTACCTGATTGAGTAATTCTATATTCCTTATTCTCTTTTATCACAAATTTTTTATCTAGTAAGAGATTCATTTTTTTTGATAAGGATGATTGATTAATAGAGAGAGGAGGTTCAAGAAAGTTCGACCATTTACAATAAGTATTATTATATACCATCCACAGAATCCAATGATCATAATTTCTTTTCCTTCTAATTATTTCAGGTGGATAATTTAGTTTTCTCTTCTTTTTAGTATCTCTAGATATCTCGTGAAATCTTTTTTGACCTTCAGATGTAATCTTATAATGTCCTCGAGAGTAATTATCAACATATCCTTTGCTTTTTAACATGTTAAAATATTTAGATAAAGTAGAAGTACTAAACCCAAGTGGTTCCTGAGTAAAATTGGACCATGTACATTCCTCATTATTAACTAGCATCCAAAGAATTATATGTTCGAAATTTTTATTTTCTAATTTAGGAGGTTTATATATCTCTTCAGGAGGGTAATTTACTATGCTCATGCTTTGCTTTTTTCATATTATTCTGGTTTTATAATTATAGTTAGGTTTTTCTTCTATTTATAAGATTCGAACTTTGTGAAAAGTTGCTAAACATGATGCGAAGAATATGAGCTCCTTCTATTTAAGGATGTATTAAAAACTTAATTCATTTTTTTTTTTAACTAAGACTAAAATTTTATATTAAGATAAATCTAATCTTTTATTAAACAGAATAGTATAATGTGAATTCTAATTAGTGATTCGAAGAAAAATTCAGAAAAATTTCGTTTTAAGATTGTGGTTATAGGGAATGGGAGCGTAGGAAAAACGTCCTTGATTCAGAAATTCACACAAGGAACTTTTCAAAAGGATTATCTTAAAACAATTGGTGCGCAACTTTCTGAATATGAGAAAAACTTCGATGGAGATAAGATTAGATTGTTATTCTGGGATATAGCTGGACAAGATGATTTTCATTTTTTACGTCCTTCTTTTTATAGAGCAAGTAAAGCAGCTATTATAGTATATAGTCTCGAAGAAAATGATCTAGGTAAACGGAGTTTCAAGCATATAACAAGATGGCATAAAGATGCAATACAATACTGTGGTGATATCCCTGTGGTCATTTTTGCTAATAAAGTTGATTTGATCAAAGAGGATAGTCTAAATAAATCTAAAATTCAAGAGATTGTAAAAAGCCAAAATTTTCTTGGGTATTATATAACTTCCGCAAAAACAGGGCAAGGAGTTCATGAGGCTTTTAATTCTCTAATTGAAAATTTATATAATAAATATAAAGCAATACCCACATAATTATTTTAGTTATGGTTCCTTTTGGCAACTTGGACAATAGAATCCATGCCTTCCCGAAATTTCAAAACGCTTGATTTCAGTATTACAGATTGGACATTGTTCTTCTTTATTGCGATGTGGTATTAAAAAATCGTTTGGATAGCTACTTAAATCACCTTTTTCTTCTATTCCAAACTTTAAAACTCCTTTAATATTATCATATAGTTCTTTTATTTGACTTTCATTTAATGAATCAATTTTCGTTTTGGGATGTAATTTAGTTCTGAATAAAATTTCATCAGAGTAGATATTGCCAATACCGGCTACAAAGCTTTGATTTAATAAAGCATTTTTAAGAATAGCAGTTCTTCTCTCTGTGGTTTTCTTAAATTCTTCAAAGCTCATTTTGAATGCATCTGGTCCTAATTTTTTCTTTGCGATTAAATCCTGAACTGAATCAACAATATCAAGTTTTCCAAACATTCTACGAGATATATAAGCTAAATTAAAGCCATTCTTGAATTGAAATATGACTTTACTAAATTTAGGATCATCCTCTTTTTTATTATAATATTCTAGTTCTCCAGTCATGCCAAAATGGAATACAAGAAATTTAGGATTGAGATGAACAAGAAGATATTTACCATGTCGAGTGGATGATTCGAATTGCTTATCCTTTACTGAATTTATTAGATAAGAATCATCGACATTTAAAACTCTAATATCTATTATTATGACTTCTTTTATCTCTTGCTTTAAAGATGTTGTATCTAAATATCGTTTAAATGTTTCCACTTCTGGAAGTTCTGGCAAGAAAATTCACTTTTTCTATTTTTTTTTGAATTCAAAGGATATAATAGCTGTCTCCTTTATACCAAGCTTTTCAGCTATTCTTTTAATATAATTCACTCTTTTAGTTTCAAGTATCTCATTCAATATTAAGGTGGGTATTAAGGAAATCGCTAAATAAAAAGGCATTCCTATCCATAATATTAAAATAGGGACATTCAAAATATTGGTAATAGCCCCTGTATCTGTTAGAAAATTAGAAACAAAATTATAAACTACTATGACATAGGTAATTAAAGCACCAATTCCCGCATAACTCTTTAAAAATGTATTGAACCAGTCGCCAATTGATTTTACTTCAACAAATTCTTCTGAATTTTCAATTTTTTCTTTATTTGAATAAATTATCCCTGCATCTCTTAAAAACCAAACCGATGAAAAAAAAGTGGTTGCTAAACCAAATGTTATCATCAACGCAACGGATTCCGCTAGAATTTGGGTTAACATAGGGAGTTTTGAAATATCTTCTGATCGAAAAATAATTTCAGAACTTAAAATCAATTCTATAAAAGTTGGAGTTAAAAGTAGAGAGGCTAGGTTTATCGACATTAATACAGGAAAAAATCCTTTTGATAAAATTCTTACCCTTTCTTTTTTCTTAACATGTAAAATTCCATAAAACCTTTTCGAACCATAAATCTTTTTATGTATATAAAGAATAAGAGGAGCTATTACATAACCTCCAACTATCAACCCTATTAGACTTGACAAAGGAAGAATTAAAGCAAAAATGAAAGTTAATTCAATAATAAGATTCTGTTCGGGAATTAATTGCGTTAAATTAATTTTAGTTCCTAAACCAACAAATACACCCATTATAATTGTTAATATTATCCAAAAAATTATATATATAATAAAAATCAAAATTAGATTCCTATAATTAGAGAATTTTTTTATATTTATCATAATTAGTCCGTTAAAAATACTTAAAACTTATTTCTTCTAGGCTTTTACTGTAATTTATAGTTTTTGAGTAAAAATCATAAATTTCTTTTAAATCTATATCTTATATACCTTTTTGAATTCATATTATTAAATCTTTGATTTAATCTGCAATTATTTTTCCATGAGCTACTGCATGAACAACACTTTTTGATCCAAGTACACAATCTCCCCCTGCTAGTACATTAGGGATGCTAGTGAAGAATTTTTCATTCATGACAAAAGTATTCCCTTTGGTAATTTTAAATTTTTCCTTATCAAAGCCACTTAGATCAGGTTCTAGTCCTATTGCTTCAATAATGTAATCGGCTTTAACTTTAATCTCGGATTCTTCAATTGGGATTGGTTTCGGTCGGCCACTAGGATCAATTTCTTAAAACTCTAATATCTATTATTATGACTTCTTTTATCTCTTGCTTTAAAGATGTTTTATCTAAATATCGTTTATATGTCTCTACTTCTGGAAGTTCTGGCATAATTACAAAAAAATAAATTAATTTAATAATAATTTAAAAAATTTAATTTACCTTGTATCGTTTTAAGTTAAGAAGAACAAAAATCGATGTTATTATAGCGATAGATGCTATTAAGATAATTAAAGGATATCCTGGAATAGCGCTTTCTGAAAATAGAGAAGATATCGCTACCTCTTTATAATATATCCCATTTTCCTCTTTTACATCCAATCCTCCAGGGTGAACTTTCCCAAGTTCTTCAATAAGATCGAATGATTTCATTTTATCAAAGTTATGGTTATAGAACAGATGGAATTCTAAATTGACTGGATCAAAAATATTACTATATTTTGTAGCATATTCGCCTTCTGCATGTACAGCATCTAGGATATCTCTACAAGCACCAATAGTAAGATCCACCTCATCAGTTATACTTGCAAGCATACTTGTCGCGGTATCATATCGGCTACAAGGATAATATCCATTGGCATAATTTGCTAAGTTAAAATTCGTTGATACTAGATAATGAGATGAATTTTTGCGAGTAAATGCGAATTCCCCGTCTAGGCCCACGCTCACGACAACTGCATCTCCTGAAGCATCTGCATAATGGAGCTGACCAGCCCAAACAGTACCTAGATAATGAGTTTGGTACCAATGGATTACTTCACTAACATTAGCACATTCAAAAAGAGTTTGCTCGATTGGGTTAGTATAAATAGGTTGGAGCTCGGGGTGAGGATTAAGAGATAAAGCTGGAAGACCATTCCCATCTACGCATAATCCTTGATCATTCATTCCTCCCTGTGCATAGCCATCAGCTGGGTCATTATTATATCTGAATCCGAAAGCCACACAGCCATATATAGTAAATGGTAGGAGCAGAGGAGTGATCTCTTGAGAAGGGACCAACCACATATATGTCCCAGTTAAGCGGTAATCCTCATTATTTCCAAAATAGATGGTATCACTAATATTTACAGTAAAAATAGTACAAGAATTAGGAATCCAGAACTTTTGAACCTGATGAGATTGTGGTTCTATATAAGATATATTGCTTTTGATAATTGAAGATAAAATCATACTTCCCAAAATAATTGAAAAAAGAAATCTAGAAACAGGAACTCGATTCATAATGCTCCCTAATATAATTTAAAATATTGAATTTTATCTATTCAATTATATTTCATGTTATTTCAATATATATAATTAACTCTCCATATTGTAGACTTATAAGAATATTAAATAACTAATTTTTTTTCAAATTACTCAGATGCGTAAACTGCGAAGTAATGCTGGTAGTAAGTGAAATCCATTCCGAATACCCAAATGTTTTAAAAGCTTCCACTTACGAGACATCACAACTTTCCATATTTGCTTTCTGGTTTGAGTTCCTGTAAACAAAGAAATCACTGATTTCATTATCTCAGGATCTTCCTGTGCTATTGAATATGCAGCTTCGATAATTTTATCTATGAGACCACTATGATATAATAATTCATGGAACTTGTAGCTATATCGTAAACCTTCCTCATAAAGATGTTTTGTTAATAGATCGTAATACTGGAAAAGGCTAGCTTCTCCGAAGTCCCCTTCTTCAAGTGCTTGAAGGAATACCTCAGCTGCCAACTTACCTGATAATCGAGCTTGGTAGATCCCCTCATATAAAATAGGATCTGCTGTACCACATGCATCCCCTACAATCATAATCCGATCACGAAAGGGTTTTTTAATCATTCTATCGGGAATAGGTGCTGCCCAAACTTTTCGACCATTGAAAACTTTCATTTCTCTCCCTGCTATTTTATCCTTAAGTATAGGGTTCTGAAGAAATGATTCAAAATGTGGAAATTTTACATTCTTACCTAATACTCCGATACTCACTGCTTCACGTTTAGGGAATGCCCAAGCGATGCCATGGTTAATTAAAGTGGGATTGAAGAACTCCCAAACTCGATTACCAAATTGTTCATCTACAACTGACTCTGGGATATCAAATTCAGCTTGGATCCCATTTATAATGGGTGGAACTTCCATTCCAATGCTCCGCTGGAGTTGGGTTCCTCCCATGCCACTTGCTAGAATTACACATTTACTTCGAACTTCTCCGGCTCCTTTTACGATAACTTCCCCGATTTTGGTGATTTCAATTCCCTTTACTCGAAATCTATATATAACGTGAGCACCGGCATCATGGGCTAAGTTTAGAAGGAATTTATCAAAATCTGTACGAAACATGCAATAGCCTTTATCTTTTTCTTTAGTAGTATCGAATACCATAGGCCCGCTCTCAGGAGTGACTAATACTCCACCTGTAATTTCACGTTCCCCAACGTTATGGGGAATTGATGAAAAATCCTCATTAGTAACTGGAATTCCTCCTGCACAACATTTATAACGTCCTTCATCGGCAGCCTCGAGCAAACACACATTTGCTCCTCCCTCTGCTCCAATCTTTGCTGCTGTAGCGCCACTTGGGCCACCTCCGATAATTATTAAATCATAAATCATCAAAAAATCCTCCAAATAGAGAATAAATCGAATTATTATTACATAGAAAATAATATTGGATTAAACATTAACATGCATTTATTTTTTTTGGATACTTATTTAGCCTAAATAGTTATTTTATATACTAAGTGTTGAGAAATTAAACATAGGTAATCTACTATGCCACCAGAGTTTAAAGTAATAATTGAAGATTATAAAAAAGAGATTCATAAAAAGAGAAGTCTATCGAGCACTTTTGAAGAAAAAGTAAATGATGCATTGAGAGCAGGATATAAAGTAATCAATTCGCAATTAATTATTTCTGGAATATCCCGATCTTTCATTGCTTATATGGTTCGTGGAAATTAAAATATTTGAAAATTCTTTTTTTTTTTTACATAATTTTCTTTTAAATCTATATATTGAATACCCATTTAAACTTATTTTATTAAATCTTTGATTTGTTCTGCAATAATTTTTCCATGAGCCACTGCGTGAACTACACTTTTTGATCCAAGTACACAATCTCCCCCTGCTAGCACTTTAGGGACGTTAGTGAAGAATTTTTCATTCACGACAAACGTATTATCTTTGGTAATTTTAAATTTATTCTTATCAAAGCCGCTTAGATCAGTTTGCTGACCTATTGCTTCAATAATGTAATCAGCTTCAACTTTGATCTCGGATTCTTCAATAAGGATTGGAGTTGGTCGACCACTAGGATCAATTTCTCCAAGTTTTACTCTATGGCAAACAGCACCTTGAAATTCATCTTCACTACAATAAAATTCTTTTGGATTTATTAAGAATTTAATAGATATGCCTTCATTTTCAGTATCTTCAATTTCTGCTTTTCCTGCTGGCATATGTTCCTTTTCTCTACGGTATAATATAGAAACATCTGCTCCAAGGCGTTTTGCAACCCTTGCAGCATCGGTTGCGGTGCTTCCTCCTCCTATAACAACCACCTTTTTTTTATCCAGGTCAGGTATTTCATCTTTCAAATTAAAATTTCTTAGGAACTTAAGAGCTTGTAGAATAATTTTTGAATCTTCTCCTGGAAGTTTCAACCATTTAGCTTTTTGCGTGCCAATCCCTATTACTACGGCATGAAAACCAGATTCAAATAATTGTTCAATACCAAATTTCTCATCAATTTTTTTATTAGTAACGATTTCAATCCCACATTTTTTTAAATTTTCTATTTCAGTATTTAAAACTTCTCTAGGCAGTCGAAATTCAGGGATTACTGTTGACAACATACCCCCAATAATGTTTCGGTTTTCAAAAATAGTCACATTTATTCCATATTTCCTTAAGAAAAATGCGACAGTGAGACCGAGAGGCCCAGAACCGATTATAGCGACTTTTTTTCCAATATCAGGATTACATCTAAAAAATTCATCAAGTGGTCCATAATTATCAACCAAAAAACGTTTTATCATCGGAATTTGGATTGAATCTCCTTTTTTTCCAGCCGTACAGTAAAGTTGACAGTATCCCGGGCACACTCTTTCGACAGATCTAGGAAAGGGATAATGTTCGTAAATAATCTTAAGGGCTTCATCAATATTAGCTTCTAATATATTTTTAATTATTTCTCGAGAATTACAGTGAGTTGGACAATATTTCATACAAGGAGGTGGTTTCAAATTTGGATCACTATTTTTGAAACATTGATAACAACGTTCACACTCTTGTATTACCTCTTCAAGCTCTAAATATCCAAGATTAACTTCTTCAAAATTATTAACTCTTTGTTCATTGGGTAAACAGTGACGTTCAATAGCTTTTTTACTTCGTATTGATTTTTGTTTTTCTTCTTTCAACTTATTTCCTATCAATAAATCTTTAAGTTATAAATTAATTACTTTATTTTATCGATTAAGTTAACAAAAAGTAAGTCTATAATTGAAGGATTATTCTAGATTTAAATAAATTTAGGTTTTAAAATAAAAATTCTGATATGACAAGACTTTTTAGATTTAATTGAAGTATTTTACACTTTATTTTAAATTACGAATTAATAAAAGATTGGACTATTGAAATTTCAAATAGAATTCTAGTCCCTAATTATATAAATTGAATGCAATTTATTTCTAATTACAATTTGAGGTTATAAAAATGAAAAAAATTTGGATAATTCATAACTCTTCATATGGAAACTCGGAAAAGATAGCAAAACAACTTGCTGATGGTTTGAAGGAAAGCTATGATGTAAGTGTGGATAGTATTAAAAATATTAGCCCTGAAGATATAGCTAAAGATGAACCCTATGGTTTGATTATTGCTGTTCGAATCCTTGCTTTTAGGGCAGATAAGGAGATTCGAACATTTATCAGCAATTTAGATAAAGTTATAACCAAACCAATTTCGAAAGTTGCCTATTTTTCTACTCATGCTTTAAGATGGAAAAAGATTTTCATAAAAGGAATGAAAAAGACTCTTGATAAAGTTGGATGTGTAGGGGAGGTCTGTCCGGAATATCTTGAAGTAAAAATGCAAAGGGCTGAAGGACCAGCTATAGAAGGTGCCGATACGAAAATTGCAAAATATATTTCTACATTACAAGAATTTATGAAATAAATTAACTAGTTTCCTTTATGGTAGCAAGATTTTATTAAAATCTTTTTTCAGCTGATCTCGTAATCAACCTTCGTTTGGGTATCCGTTATATCATATTTTAGAAGCTAAAGATCCTCTTAGAATAATAGGACTAGATTAGGATTCTTCTTCACGGTATTTTATTAAATAAAACAGTCCTATGGAAACAAGAACAATAGAAACCACTATACTAGCTGTTAATCCAAAAATGGTAACAGTTCTCACTAACCTTTCTGGTATGTCAACCCGTTCCTTAGTCATGTGTAAATTGAAGATAGAGAGAAGCGTTGTTAGAATTTCAATAGCTGCTACTCCAATGAAAATATACCCTCTACTTTTTTTTTTCATTTTATATTACCAATATATTTTTTCAATATTTAATTGTTACAAGATTATTATTTATATCCTTTTTTGTCACTTATTTCGCATATAAAAAATCATGATATCTTCCTCAATAAATAAATCTTTAAATTGTAATTATGAAGTTATCCAAATAATCAAAATATATAAATTTGAAAAAAAATAAAGATAGATTTGGACTGATGAATATCAATGCGAAATTTATGGATGAAACCATACGCGCCATAGGGTATGTAATTAGATTTAATTATAATTCACCTATAAGTGTAAAAAAATTAAGAAATTTATATAAAATTGAGTCAGTGGATAAGTCTAAAACTAATTTTTATTGGAGATGTTTGAAATCTCTTGAACAAAATGGGATCTTAAAGAGATATGGGACGAAAGAGCCAAAAAAATATCAAATTCTCAATTTCTTCAAATTTTTTGAGCTACTTCATGATTCTTACGTTAATCAAGCAACTTTATCACAAAATAGTAGGTAAGAATTGTTCCAGTCAAAAAACACTTCAAATGGAGGTTTTATTAAAATCTTTTTTTAGCTGATCGCGAAAATCAGGATGGGCAATGTTAATCAATGCTTCTGCACGTTGACGTATTGTTTTTCCTCGTAAATTAGCAATACCATATTCAGTAACAATATAATGTACATCATTACGTGAAGTGGTTACGCATGATCCTTCATTCAGTTTAGAAACTATTCGACTTATGGTTCCTTTTTTATTTGATGAGGGCAGAGCAATAATAGATTTACCTCCAGGAGATAGACTTGACGCTCGAACAAAATCTACTTGACCTCCAACACCTGAATATTGTTGGTATCCGAGTGTATCCGCACAAACTTGACCGAATAAGTCCACTTGGAGGGCAGAATTAATAGAAACTAACTTGTTAACTTTTCCGGCTATCATAACATTATTTGTATAATCAACAGTATGCATTTCAACATTAGGATTATTATCCACAAATTGGTAAAGTCTCTTCGTACCCATTAAGAATGTGGCTATAAATTTACCTGGATGTAAGTTATTATATTTATTTGTTATCACTCCTTTTTCATATAGTTCTACCACTCCATCAGAAAACATTTCGGTATGAATTCCTAAATCTTTCTTTTCTTGAAGAAACATTAATGCCGCATCAGGAATTCCACCGATACCTAATTGAAGATTTGACTTATCTGGAACTAGTGAAGCAATATTCTGGCCGATCTTTTCTTCAACCGCTGTGATTAATGGAAGAGGAATTTCTATTAAAGGTCTGTTAGTCTCAACAATATAATCGATATCTGAAACATGGATATTCGCACCATTGGTTCTAGGCATTTGATTATTTACTTCAGCAATGACGATTTTCGAGGATTCTGCGGCTTGCATAGTATAATCTACAGATACTCCATAGCTCATGAAACCTTGGTCATCTGGGGGAGAAAGTTGAATAAGTGCGATATCTACTGGTAAAATGTTTTCTCTAAAAAGACGTGGAATTTCAGAAAAATATGTTGGTGTATAATCAGCTCTTCCCTCCCTTATTGCTTGTCTTGTACCCGCTCCTGCAAATAAAGAATTATGGCGGAAGTGTGGTTTCATTTCAGGTAAACAATATTGGCATTCTCTAAGAGGAACCATATGAACGATTTCAACATTTTGCAGTCGATCTTTTTGCCTTACAAGTTCATCTACTAATACGGTTGGTTCCCCAGCAGCGTGTCCAAATACTACTCTCTTTCCAGATTTTATATTCGATATTGCCTCGTCTTTTGAGGTACATTTTTGAGAATAATTAGCTTTCCAATCATTCAATTAAATTACACCTTATACTTTTAAAAATTGTAATAGCTATTCAAAAATTATTTTGTTAAAAATTCAATCACTTTCTGCGTCCAAAACTTATAATCTTGAATAATCACACCATGGCCTGCATTCTCAAATAAAATTAATTCAGCAGAAGGTATTTTTTCAGCCAAAATTTTAGCGTTCTCAACTGGTACTATTCTATCTTCTGTTCCGTGTATAATTAAAGTTGGAATATTTATTTCTGATAATCTATCATAAGTATCAAACGTTTCAACGTATGCTCTTTGTCCTTCAAAACCTTTAGGGGTTGGAGGATGAGTCATATAATTTTTAACTACTTTTTCAATAATATGAGGATTTCTTTTTTTATAATCCTCAGGAAATAAAGAATTAGTGAGTATTCGAGCCATTTTTTCATATTTTCCCTCCTTCAAAAGAGGCAACATCTTAAGGAATGGATTTTCTTCAGGAATAGGAGTCACAATCCCATGAGAAGGACCACTCCAAGTAGAGGTGAGTATCAATTTAGTCACTCTATTTGGGTAATTAAGTACCATTTCTTGGGCTATACATCCTCCCATCGAGTAGCCTAACAAATAAGCTTTATTAATATTTAAAGCATCCATTAAACCAATAGTGTCATCAGCCATCACTTGGACATAATATTTTCCATCTGGGACATCAGTTCTGCCTGCACCTCTATTGTCAAATAATATCGTTTTAAAAGATTTAGAAAATTGCTCAATACTATACGGTGGCCAATTATCTAATGAACTGCTGAATCCACGAATTAAAACAAAAGGAGTTCCTTCCCCGCGAATTTTATAATAAATATTAATATCATTAACTTGGGCTTTTGGCACTTTATTTTTCACATAAAAACTTTTTGTTATTTTTTCATTGATAAGGCTTTAATATTACTATTTTTAAAAAAAATTCTTATAAAGATATAAGATTTGCTGTATTTTGTAAACTATTTAAAAACATCAAAAAGTAAAATAATTCGAGATGTAGATTATGATCGAAAATCAAAAAGTATACGCTATATGTGGAATGTTAAGTCCTATTATATACGCAATGATCTGGATTCTCGGTGGTATACTACAACCTGAATATAGTCATATTCGTGATGATGTGAGTTCGCTTATGGCAGTGGGAGCACCTAACAAACTCCTTTTTGATATAATGCGTACTATAGATGTTATTTTAATGATTGTATTTTCTATTGGATTATATCTAGTTATGAAGGAATTAAATGCCTCAATTATAGGACCTGTACTATTTCTAGTTTCTAATTTTATTGGGCTTTTGGTGGTGTTTTTTTTCCCTCTTGATGAAGGTGGTGAGATAAATACGCTTACAGGACAAATGCATTTTATACTTGTAGTGATAATGGGATTTATTGCAATGGGTGGGATGATAGCATTGTGGCGTGGATTAAGGAAAATTGACGAATGGAAGGGATATGATAAATATTCATTGATAGTACTTATATTAACTTTTACATCTTCATTAGTATTAGTATTTACCAGCGGAACTGAAATAATGGGGTTAACCGAAAGGATTTCAGTTACCTTGTACGGACAGTATTTCTTTGTAATAGCTTTAAAAACTTATCTT
>JBHLNY010000361.1:0-3150 GCA_048941065.1 Promethearchaeota archaeon | reverse complement strand
CGCCACCGTTGGCGTGCCCATCCGCTGGGGCGATCGCTTTCTGGGAGTGCTCAACGTGCTGGACGACGCGCCCCGCACGTTCTCGCCGGCCGACGTGGCACTATTGGAACGATTCGCTCCCCTGGCTGCCGCAGCCCTGGAGCAGGCCCGGCTGCTGGACGAGGCCCAGCGGCGAGCAGCGGAACTGGGCATCCTGTACGATGTGATCACCGCTGCGACGACCTCCGCGTACCTGGACGGGGTCCTCAACCAAACCATGGGCGCGCTGCGCCAGGCCCTGACGGTGGACGGCATCGCCATCTTGCTGGTGGAACCGGAAACCGGGGACCTGATCAATCGGGCTGTAGCCGGCTTTCCCGGTGCATCGGCACTGGTTGGCCAACGTATGGATGCCGGGTTGGGCATCGTCGGCTGGGTGGCTCGGACCGGCCAGCCAGCTCTGGTACCCGATGTGCGTAAAAACGGCCGCTACCAAGAGTATGATCCAGACACTCTCTCGGAATTGTGCGTGCCGCTGCGCGTGAGGTCTCGAACCATCGGCGTCCTGAACCTGGAAAGCCACCAGCTTGGCGCATTTACCGAATCGGATCTGAGCCTCGTCTCCACGTTGGCCGGTAACCTGGCCACCGTCATCGATAACGCCTGGCTGGTCCAGACCCTGCGCGAATCCGAGGAAAAGTACAGGACCCTGGTCAAGACTTCTCCCGAAGCAGTGACGGCAACCGACTTGGAGGGGCGTATCACCGACTTGTCCCAACAGGCGCTCGAATTGCACAGGGCCAAGCGCATTGAAGAATTACTCGGGAAAAGCGCCTTTGACCTCATCGCCCCAGAGGATCGCGATCGAGCCATGATCAACGTCCAGAAAACCCTGAAGGAGGGGTTGGTGAGAAACGTGGAATACACCATGTTGAGAAAAGACGGATCGCGTTTCACCGGCGAATTGAGTGCGGCCTTGATCAAGGACGCTTCCGGGAATCCCCAGGCCTTCATCGCCACCGTAAGAGATGTCACCGAGCGCAAACGGTTGGAGGAACAACTGCGCCAGGCTCAGAAGATGGAGGCCATCGGCACCCTGGCTGGTGGCATCGCCCACGACTTCAACAACCTGCTGGGGGGTATCCTGGGCTTCGCTTCCCTCATGGAACGGGACCTGCCAGCCGATAGCCCGTTGCGTACCTCGGTGGAGACCATCATCAGCACGGCTCGGCGCGGAGCCGAGCTGACGAACCAACTCCTGGCGTTCGCCCGTGGCGGCCGCTACGAAGTGTTCCCCACGAGCTTGAACGATGTGACCCGCGAGGTGGTGCGGTTGCTCTCGCGCACCGTGGACAAGGCCATCGCCATCGAGACACACCTGACCGAGGAGTTGGCTTCAGTGGAGGGAGACGCCGGCCAGCTTCACCAGATGCTCCTCAATCTCTGCCTCAACGCCTGCGAAGCCATGCCAGCCGGTGGACAACTCACCATCGAGACCGAGAACGTGACCCTGAGCGCGAAGGAAGCGCAGGCTGCGATGGAACTGGAACCAGGCCCCTACGTCCGGCTGCGTGTGACAGACACTGGGATCGGCATGGACGCGGAGACCATGCAGCACATCTTCGAGCCCTTCTTCACCACCAAGAAAGGGCGTCCGGGCAAGCAGCATTCCGGGCTAGGCCTGTCTATGGTCTACGGCATCGTGCGCAGTCACGACGGGGCTATTCGCGTCCACAGCGAACTGGGCCAGGGCAGCACCTTCGAGGTGTACCTGCCGGCCATCGAGCGGCCGGCGGCCGTGACCACAGCTCCAACCATCGAGGCCACGGCCGGATCGGAGACGGTGCTGGTGGTGGACGACGAGGATTTCATTCGGACACTGCTTCAGCAAGCGCTGGAAGGCGCTGGCTACACCGTGTTGCTGGCCGAGGATGGCCCGCAAGCCCTGGAGGTCTACCGGCAGCGTGGTAAGGATATCGACTTGGTGGTGCTGGACATGGGCTTGCCCCGACTGAGCGGACTGGAAACGTTCCAGCAGTTGTGGGAGATCGACCCCCAGGCAGTAGTGCTGATCTCCAGCGGATATGCGGAAGACGATCGGACGCAGACGGTCCTGGCGGCCGGGGCACGGGGCTTCCTGGCAAAGCCCTACGACCTCGATGAATTGCTGCACAAGATCCGACAGGTGTTGGATCGTGAAACGTAAAACGTGAAGTGCCATGTGTGAACCATCCCTGATATCTAGCGTTTGACTTTGACGGATTGGAGGTACCATGAGTTTTCTCAAACGACTAGGCCGGCAAGAAACCCGTCGCCGGGCCGTGGTCATCGGCCTGGACGGCACGCCGCACAGCCTCATCACTCGCCTCACCGACGAGGGCGTCATGCCCCGCTTCGCCGAGATGGTAAAAGTGGGTACCCTGGTGCCCAACACGTCTGTTCATCCCACCGTCTCCTCGGTGGCCTGGTCGTGCTACATGACCGGCCGCAACCCCGGCCAACACGGCATCTTCGGGTTCATAGACCGGCAACCCGGCTCCTACAAGGTGTCGATCCCCACCAGCCGGGACATGAAATGCGAGACATTGTGGGAGATCCTGAGCCGGGCCGGCAAGCGCGTCGTCGTGATGAACGTGCCAGTGACGTTTCCGCCTCGGCCAGTCAACGGCATCCTCATCGGCGGGTTCCTGTCGCCCAACGTGGACAAGGCTGTGTATCCCCCGGCCGTCGCCGAGCGACTCAAGACCTGGGGCTACCGGCTGGACATCGACCCGTGGACGGCACGCCGGGACAAGGACAAGCTGCTGGAGGATTTCCGGCTCACCCTGGCCCGCCGCGCCGAGGCCATGTTCCACCTGATGAATGAAGAAGAGTGGGACTTCTTCCAGTGCCACGTGATGGAGACGGACCGGCTGCATCATTTCCTTTGGGAGGAGATGGTCACCGATCACCCACGCTATGCCCCGGCCTTCCGCGATTGCTACACACGGATCGACCAGGTGCTGGGCCAGATCTGGGACCGGCTGGACGACCACACCACCCTCATCGTCCTCTCCGACCACGGGTTCTGCACGCTGGACCGGGAAGTGTACGTCAACACGTGGCTGGAGCGCAACGGCTGGCTGTCGTTTGAGAACGTGCCGCCGGACGAGCCGCCGACGCTGGAGCACA
>JBHLNY010000360.1:2318-3161 GCA_048941065.1 Promethearchaeota archaeon | reverse complement strand
CCATGCAACCGTTGAGTTTCTTAATCCATACACCATAGAATTAGAATTATCTTCCACAGATATCAATAGAGGAGAGATTGTAACATTAAATGCAACGGTCACAGATTCGCTCAGTTTAACACCTGAAATTGGTGCTGAAGTAAAATTCTATGATAATAATACCTTACTAGGCACCGCAATCACGGATGATCAAGGACGCGCATCGTTAGACTACAATGTTCCACTAGATGCAAGTTACGGCGAGCATATAATAAATGCTACTGTTTATGAAGGAGACATCAATTTCTCAGAGGTATCAGACACTCTGGCAGTGTACATGAATGTCACAATTGATGCAACGTTAAGTTCTTCAATGGTTACTAGAGAAGAATCAATCACAGTAAGCATTACTCTAACTGATGAGTTAGGAAATGGTTTGTCAGATTATACGGTTGAATTATATGATGCAACTATCGATCAGGTAGTTGATAGTGGAGTTACTGATGTTAATGGATATGTTGAACTCGTTTACGGTATCCCTATTGACTCACCAGTCGGCGAACATACATTAATCGTAAGATTAGTCAATGAGCCTGAGTATGTAAGATTTACCGAAGTTCAGAATACACTTGAAGTCTATGCTAATACAGATCTTCACATCGACCTACAGGTAATGGAAGCCGACAGAGGAGATACGGTAGAGATAATCGCTACATTGACCGATAACCTATTGAATGGTTTAGAGGGTTACACACTTTTATTCTATGCCGGTACGACGTTGCTTGGCTCTGAGGTTACAAATTCCAGTGGAATCGCCACATTTCAATGGCTGGTCGATGATTCGATGCTAATGGGACAACAACA
>JBHLNY010000360.1:0-2308 GCA_048941065.1 Promethearchaeota archaeon | reverse complement strand
GTGCGGAATTCATTGCAAGCGGGTATTATCACTCCAGCATATCTAACACAGAAAATCTTGATATTTATTCTAATCCTTCACTAGATTTGATACTACAGCTTCATGCTCGAATTGGTGAAAATGTAATAATTCAGGCACTTTTGACAGATGAAAGTGGTCTAGCATTAGAAGGATATACAATCGAGTTTTATCTCGACGATGTACTACTAGGGACTGCTATAACAAATAGTAGTGGAATAGCTGCCTATACATGGATTCCAGACAGTGCAGAGTTATACAACGTCTATGCTCAATTTAATGAAACTGGATATTATCACGCTGCCATTACACAAGTGGAACAAATAGCGGTTCAAACATTCTATATAGACGCACCTGAAACAGTTGATCGCGGAGACATGGTTACGCTAATTGCCACTCTAACCGACTCATTTGGTACTGGCATCGAAGGAGAGGAAGTATTCTTTTATCTAAATGGAACGCTATTAGGAAGCTCTATGACAGATAGTACAGGAGTAGCTACATATGACTGGGCCATAACAAATGATTTACTTGGTGTGCAGACTCTTCATGTTGAATGTCCTGCCTTTGGTTATGTTTCAACTGATGTTTTTACAACAGTCTATTCAAATACCTCGCTCAGTATTCAGTTATCAGACTCAATTGTCGATAAGGGCGATGCAGTTACTATAACGGTGACATTAACGGATGAAAATGGTGCAATGATAGGATATAATGTTGTAATTTACTTGAACGGTTCAATCTTGACTACTGTTACAACCAATGCGTCTGGTATGGCAGAATTCATTTGGACTGCTGATGAATTAGGAATTCATGTATTCCACGCCGAATTTGCAGGATCTGGTTACCATAACGCAAGTCAAACAGAAACAACTAACGTAGAGATCTATACCACTCCTTCCCTATCACTAACAACGCCAACATCAGGAGATCGAGATGACGTGATAACATTGGTTGCAGAACTAACTGATGCAAGTTTTCCATTAGAAGGTTACACCATAGACTTCTATGTTAATGGTCAATTTGTAGGTAGTTCACTGACAAATAGTTCAGGATTTGCAACATATGATTGGACAATCACTAATGATCTACTTGGCGATGTTAGTGTACTGATAGATTTTACTGGAAATGGTTTTTATGAACCTAATACCGACACGCAGACCATCATGGTATATTCTAATCCCTCATTAACCATAGAAATAACAGATTCGCAGGGTAATCCTGTAATATCAGTTACGCAAGGCGATACAGTAAAATTCAAGGCCACTTTGTTAGACGAAGCAGGAAATCCAATATCAGGACAGTCAATCGTATTCTATCTCAACGGCACCATCGTAGGATCAGCAGTAACCAATGGTCAAGGTATTGCTGAATTAACTTTCACATTTACCTACGAATTAACTGAAGTGCAGACCGTATATGCAGACTTTGGAGGATTCCTTTATTATAATCAATGTGTCTCAGGAACAACGCAATTGTCAGTATATGTCGACAACATGGATATCATTGTTACTATAAGTGATTCTTACGCTCAAAACGAGGCTTTTGATCTTTTCATACAGGTAAAAGATAGTGACAATCCAATTTTTGGTGTTGGTGATGCAATAGTTCAAGTTTATCTCAATGATACATTAATAGGAGAAGGGATTACCCTCACAGGTTTTCAAGCAGGTGATGTGACAATCTCATGTTTGATACCTCCAGATGCAGAACTCGGTTACAGTATCATCAAAATCGTTGTTACTAAAGACGATGGTCAAGGTGTTGTCAGAATAAGTACTTTCGAACAGGGAACAACTATCATCGGAGAGCCAGAAGAACCACAAGGAACCGATATTGAGATCACAAATGATCTTACCGTAGAAGCTGGTGAAGATCATACCGTAATGGTACAAGTGAAAAAAGACGGTGAACCCCAAACTAACGTAAATGTAAAACTCTATGCTGAGATCAATGGAGAGTGGGAATTACAAGATGAAGGTACAACAAATAATGATGGTAAAGTAGAGTTAACTATGAGAGTTCAGGACGAACTAGGTTCACAAAAAATAAAAATCGTGACCGAATCTACAACCAAGACCGCGACTCTGAAAGTAAAATACAAACCTGATATTGACGTAGATGTAGATACTGGAATCGAACTAGGAGATACACTAGATATAAGGATCACCATTAAAGACTACGATGGTGAACCAATTCAGGTTAAAGTTTCGATCTATTTCGATGGCGTATTGCTGATAAGTGAAAAAACAGATGATGATGGTTCTATTCAAACAAGCATTACACCAGA
>JBHLNY010000359.1:0-3178 GCA_048941065.1 Promethearchaeota archaeon | reverse complement strand
GAATTCAATATGGAAATGGAAAAGAAAAATTTAGCTATAATAATTCTAGCTGTAGTTTTAGCTGCATCTGGTGTTGGCAATATTATCTTAGCGGCAGAACTAGGTTTAATTGAAGTAACTCCCCCTAAAATGGAGCAATCAATTGTTATGGGAACCATCGCAGGTCCTACTGATATGGATCCAGAACTATGTTATGATACTGCTGGAGGACAAGTCATTAACCAAATTTGTGAAGGTTTTTATAAATTTGATGTAACTGATCCGGCTTATCCATTAATTCCGATCCTAGCAACTACCCTCCCGGTGGTTGGAGGTACGGCTGAAAAACCTACCTTGACCTTTACTCTAAGACAAGGGGTTAACTTCCAAGATGGCACTCCATTTAATGCTGATGCTGCTGCTTGGAAATTTAATAGATTAATGCATTTCATGAATTATTCAGGAAACCAGTATTTACCTGCTCCATTTAATGTACCAGTTCCACCAACTCTGATCATATCTAAATTATATGCACTATTTATGTTGGATTATGATGGCAATGGTATAGACGAACCGGTTATTAACCATACAGAAGTACTTAGCACTTACAGCCTTAGACTCCATTTAAATTATCCTAAAGCATCCTTCATTAGCTTATTAAACTTTCATGCAACATATTTCCACTCACCTACCTCTGCGCAAGCCCAAGGTAAAGAACTTGAGTACCTTACCTATGCAGATGAGGATGTGTTAATTGGTACAGGTCCTTTTAAGTTCCAGAATTATTTCACAGATATTCAAGTCAAATTTACGAAAAACTATAATTATTGGCGAACTCCTTCTCCAAAACTAGATAACATAACCTTCTGGATTATTGAGGACGATATTGCATTATGTACAGCCGTATTAGCAGGTGATATTGACATATTTCTTGCCCCACGCCCAGAATTTTTTGATCAATTTAGAGCTGATCCTGATATAACTCTATTAGAAGCCGGGCCTACGTTAAATAATCTCTACATGGGCTTCAATGGTGTGATGGTTAATACAACCTTTAGGAAAGCAATCTCCTATGCTGTTAATTACTCGTATATTATCAATCAAATTTATACAGGTATTGGACTCCCAACAGGGGGACCCATACCAACAGGTATCCCGATGTCGAACCATTCATTCAATAAAGCAGTATTTGACCGTGCGTATGCACAATCGGTAATGCAATCGATGGGCTTTGGAGTTGGATTTACTACCAATCAACAGTGGCTAGATGTAGCAGATGCTGGAGGTTGGGCGGGAACCGAAGATTGGAATATTACGGCACAAACAGAAGGTACACTCCGAAGAGATGCAGCATTATATATGTCAGATAATTTAAGATATATAGGAATTGATGCTCCAGTAGTACAGATCCCATTCGGCTCTATAATCGCTTGTATGGTTAGTGCTAAAAGGCAAATCCCAATGTATATTCTTGGATGGGCTCCTGATTATATTGATCCAGAAAACTATATTACCCCATTATACAGTAACACCTCAGCTCTTTGGGTGGAGACCTATGATTATGATTTAGAGGTACTAATGCGTGCAGGAGAGACAACAGTCGATCTAGTTGCCAGGCAAGCAATTTACAACGAGATTCAAAGGAGTCTAGTTGAGGAACTCTACTTCTTTGTATGGATCCTGGTAGGTATTAATTATGATGTCTATCAAGATTATGTTAAAGATTGGGTTCCTAACGCGATTGCCAGGACGGAGTTTTATGAACCCGAGATTGGCTTAAATGTTTATCTTAAATAATTTATAGCTAAAAAAACCAGAATAAAAAAAATATTAAATATTAAATTATAATTTTTTTTTCTTATATTACTTATACTAATTCTTCTGAATTGATTGATGTTAAAAACATAGATCCTTTAAGACTTATTTTAAATTAAAAGCATTTAAGAATAATCTCGGGACTATTGGCTTTTACTTTGATATTCTTGCGACAGAGTTTTTTAAAATTACTATATTAACAATTCCAATGCGAGTTGATAAGTTAATTAATTTAAAAGTAAAGAATAAAAAGAAATTTCCTTACCCCATAATAAAAAAGAAATGAATAATTAGTTGAATTGAAAAATCCAAGTTGATTCACACAAAAAACCCTCCCTAACCTAAGATTTTATTTTTAAACATTCAGAATTTTTGGTATTATTTACCATTATTGAAGAAAGGGGATTTGATCAGATGCATAAAAAATATATAGCAAACCTGATTTAAAATTGTTGAGAAATTATAATGCTTTTTAAGAAAGGGTAAAACAAAACACGATTCAAATTCTGAACAAAAATTTAAATAACACTGAATAATAATATAAAAAAAAAATAAAATATTTTTTTCATGAATTTATTACTCTAGATGCAAAGGATTTAAAAAGAACAAGATTAAGGTGAGTTTTATTCCTTCTCTATTTGATGATAATGCTTTCATTATAAATAAAAAATATTAAGATAAACATTCATTAATTAGATTAAAACTTACTAATAGCAATAGTAGAATTAATAAAAGATCGATTATTAGCAAAAATAATAGGATTGAAAATTTTATATTAAAAAAAATTTGAGTTGGATTATCTTTTATGGAACTTAAAATAGATCTAGGGAGACAAGGAAATTTTATATTAGCAATTTTGTTAACTTACTTTCTATTTTTTGGATACATTTGTAACTCCCCTGGAATTTCCGGGAAACACATAGAGGAAAGATTAGTCTTTATATATCAAGTTCTTTTTAGACCAAAATCTATTATATCGTTAATCATTCTGATAATAATTGTATTTATTATGGTATATAGGGAAAAATTTATTGAGTATGGAATAAGGAATAGTTTTTGGTTAAGTTTTATTATAATCGTAATGTCTTTTATGTGGTATTGGATTATATACGGTTTTGATATTACAATAATTGGTAAATTTTTTACAAGTTATGAAGGATATCTTACAATTTCTTCTTTGTTAAGTATTAACCTGTTGACAGCCATGTTAGCTGGCTTAGCTAGGAAGAAATCTGATGAACTTAAAAAGTACTAAATTATAATTACAAAAAAAGTGAAATAAAAAAGTATAATTTTAAGAGGTCATGAAAAATGAGTATGATTTCATATTTAGCTAAACGATTAATTGCTTTAGTGCCTGTATTATTTGGAGTTCTGACTTTAA
>JBHLNY010000358.1:0-3189 GCA_048941065.1 Promethearchaeota archaeon | reverse complement strand
AGCTGATTTTAAAGCAGCTCATTTTGACGCACGTAGGTCTATATATGCATATTGTTTTTTTGCCAATGTTGGTGAATATGGAGAATCACAAATCTATACACCTGAAAAGGATCGAACTGAGCGAATTGTACCAGCAAAAGAAGAAGGTTTGATCTTTAAAGATATAGATTTATTCAAGCTACGTTCAGAACGTAAAAAATGGGAGAAAGAGCATAAAAAGGAACAGTTATTTATTCAAAGCACCAGAATATAATTATATCAGGCATCTCCATTTCTTCATCTTTTCCTTAAATTTTTTTTTTAGTATAAAAATCATAATAGCTTTTATGATTATTAACAGATAGTTTCAAAAGATTATAAAGCGAAATGCCTTTTACTCAATTATTCAAAAATTGTATATAATAGAATGTAGGTTTGATTATTTTTGGTCTTAGAAATTTATCAGATAATTTTTCTTATTTTTATAGGGGCACTTGTAGGTATCAGTATGAGCTTTATAGGTCAAACGGGTCAAGGGGTCGTAGTACCTCTGATTTTGATAATTTCTGGAGATGTTTTTCTCGCAATAGCAATAAGTGTTTTAAATGATTTAATAGCTGCAATTGCTGTGGGTTTTAATTATACTAGAAAAAAGCAATTTTATTTCCGTCGGGATATATTAATTTTGATGTTAATTGCTGTTATTGCTGCTTTTTTTGGAGTCTTAATATTGATGACAACTCCTTTAGGTACAGTTTTTGGCTGGGGGATTCCGATATTCATTATTTGTTTAGGATTAGCTATTCTTAGAAAAGGATTCCCTACATCCGAATCACTGCAGAGAACAGCAAATAATATCATTAAGAAATTTTCAAAAAATAAATCGAATAGTTTTAATAACAAAGAAAACAATTATAAAGAAGCAGTTTCTCTTCAAAATGAAGAAATCCATGGATTTATTAAACCATATTCGAAATTATTTTATATTTTAGCAATTATTCTTGGAATTTTTGTTGGTTTAAATTCAGGGATGTTTGGTGCGAGTTCAGGGTTCATTATAACTTTAGTTTTAATAATCCTTTATGGTTATCCGATAAAAAAATCTGTCGGTACAGCATTAATATTAAGTATCTTTATGTGTTTCTTTACTTTTTCAATATATCAAATCTTAGGTTTCACTGTTAAAGAACGATTCTATTATAATTGGGAGTTTACGCTCTATCTTGGAATTGGTTCATTAATAACAGGATTTATTGTATCTAATTATGTGCAAAAATTATCTGCTAAAGCAATGGGAAGAGGAATGGGTGCAACTATGATTGTTTTAGGTACAATATCTTTAATATTTTATTTCCTTATGTAAAGTTTTAAGGTGCTAAATTCTTCCTTTTTAAAACCCCATGATTTTAGGATTGCTTCTGCCCCATTAATTATTTCTTCTATAAAGGCTTTAATTGGCAAAATTTCTTTCCGGTGTCCTAATGCCATAGAAGGAGACATAAAATTTTTAACATTATAATGAAAAATCCTATCATAAAAATCTTCATCAAAAATATCAATATTAAGCCATTTTTTTTTAATATTTAAAGCTACTGGACATTCTTTTGTTATCATTAATGCAGTTCCAAAACAAACCGCATCAGCACCCATAGCTAAAGCACTAAGAAAACCCCTTGCATCCCCAATCCCACCAGCAGCAATAATCGGTACTTTAAGTAATTTTTTAGCCATTGTAATATTTACTAAAGTTGTATTTGAATATGGATTTTTAAATCCAGTACCTTCTAAACCAACTAAAGTAACTGCATCAGCACCATCTTTTTCTACCGAAATGGCATGTTTAACTAGAACACATTTATGAAACCAATATCCTCCAGCTTGATGTATTCTATCACCTAAAAATTTTGCTTTAAAGCCAGAAGTAGTAAAAATCTTAATATTTTCATTAAGTGCCACTTCCACATATTCTAAATACCTTTTTTTTGTCTTTAGATCTTCATTAGTATCACTTAAGGTATGATGAGGTAATGAAAGATTGACTCCAAAAGGTTTATCAGTAAGATTTTTCATATTTTGCAGATCTTTTCTAAAATCCTCCAAATTTGGAAAATTTAAAGCAGCTAAAATCCCTAATCCGCCGGCATTTGAAAAAGATGATGCAAAATCAGATTTACCCCATCCACCAAAAGCCCCCATTATAATTGGATATTTAATACCTGTAATTTGAGTAATCCTAGTCTTCCAGATCATGATAAAATACAATCAGATTTTTAAAACAAAAAGATAACAAAAAAAAAAATTAAATTTAAAATTTCATTCTTAATCTACTTCTTTTTATTATATTCTGCAGGATTTCCACCACCTTCAAGATAATCAACGTATTTTTTCAGACTTTCTAGGAGCATATCACCAGCCATGCCAAGTATACTTTCTTGGTTTGGATCTTCGAATTCTGCCCAACCCATTACTTCAGTTGAATCTCCTTTTGGAGTAAGAACATATCCCATCTTACTGAAGGGTCCCCCTTCTATTTCCATTGAAATTTTTTTATTTTCATCTCTTTCTATAACAGTTGAAATAATGTCTCCTACTGTAGTTTTTACAGAATATTTATCTGGTTCAATTGTAGTTAACTTTTTTACTGTAATATTCCACTTTTCTTCAAGATTTTCATCATTCAATATATCATATATTCTCTTTGGAGATGAATTAATCTCTACTTTTCTTTCAAATTTAGCCAAAAATCTCACCTATATGAGTTTGGTATATATTTATGTTGATATGATATATATATTTATCAGACCAGATGGTTTGTTTTAAATACAATACGATCATTTTTAGTGATTAATTATTGAAAATGAGATCTTAAAAAAATGAGGTTTTCAGAAAAATGGATTATGAAGATATTATATTTGAGAAGAAAGATAGAATTGCTCGAATAACAATAAATCGCCCTCAACGTTATAATGCATGTACTCTACAAACAGTCCATGAATTGATTGATGCTTTTAACCAGTGCATGGATAATGAAATTGGTGTTGTAGTATTTACTGGAGCAGGAGATAAAGCTTTTTGTACGGGTGGTGATCAAATGACAAGGGAGAAAGGAGGTTATACGGGAGAGTATATGTTACCATTGGAAGTAGGTTGGCAGCGGGTAACGTTTTTGATCCGTACATTGCCAAAACCAGTTATAGCTCGTGTGAATGG
>JBHLNY010000357.1:0-3193 GCA_048941065.1 Promethearchaeota archaeon | reverse complement strand
TTAGGACAAACGCGATTACATGTGAAAAATTTTTCGCATGCTGGAACAGCATCTTCTTTTATAATTCGTTTAATAATGGCATTTTGCTTTTTTTTAGTTACTCGTGAATCGTTTATAAATCTGTCTGCTTTTGCTAGCTGAGCTGGTCCAAGATAGTTTGGATTTTTTTTACTAACTGGACATGCCCAGCATAAACCACATAAAATACAATAAACTAAATGTTCAATGACTTTCATTTGTTCAGGAGATTGTTTCGATTCTGGCGGTATATCGTTCCAATCTCTATCAAAATATGGTTTTACTTCTTTATAAAATTTCCAAAATGGTTCCATATCTACAACTAAATCCTTAATTACTTTCATGTTTGGTAGGGGTTCAATTAAAATTTCATTTTTTTCGTCCCATTTAGGATGGTTTCCAAAAGTAAAGTCAGGTATATTAATAGGTTTCTTAATCGTTTTAATTGTCGACACTTGCGTTCTACAAGCCAACATAGGAACCTTATCTATGGTCATACCACAAGACCCACAGATTGCGCCTCTACAAGCATATCTAAAGGCAAGTGTAGAGTCGTAATAATCTTGAATGTAAAAAAGAGCCTCTAAAATGCTCATACCTTTAAAAATTGGAACTTCGTATCGTTCATATCGAACATTTCCATTTCCAGAATTTCTATAAACCAAAAACTTCTTACTTACAACCATTTTCAATATTCACGCTCCCTTAATTCAAATGTTCCTAATATAACTGGTTTTGTTTTTAATTCCAAACCATCTATAGTTCTATTTACTAGTGAATGACAAAGATAATCTTCATCGTTCCGTTTATTGTAATCCAAACGGTAATGAGCACCACGGCTCTCCTTTCTCCATAACGCAGCAAAAGCAGTAACTTCTGCTATGTCTAACATATTCCTAAGTTCTAATGTTCGAACTAAACCAAAATTATATTTTCGGTCTGAAGTTGCAATATGTACATTTAAAAAATCTTTTTGCAATTTTTTAAGGTCTTCGTAAGCTTTTTCAAGTTGATCTTGTTTCCTAAAGACTCCTACATTTTTACTCATAGTTTGCCCCATAGCTTCTCTTATTTCGACAGGTTTTTTACCAGAATTATGTTCCCACTTTTTAAAAAGTGCTTCTATATTCTGAAGTATTTTAACTTCAATTTTTTTAATTTCACTGGATGATGCAAGTTTTGGTAAATCCTTTTCTAACAGTTTCCTACCTATAGCTCTTCCAAAAACTGCTGTTTCCAAAAGGGAATTTCCTCCTAATCTATTAGCCCCATGAACAGAGAGACAAGAGCATTCTCCAACAACATAGAGGCCTGACAAATCTGTTTCTCCAAAATCACCTTTATATTTAGTTGAAATTCCTCCCATACTATAATGCTGCCCTGGTTGAACTGGAATTGGGTGATCAATAGGATCCACTCCCGCAAAGAATATACTTATTTCTCGAATACCTGGAAGTCTTTTCTTAATCTTCTCAGCGCCTAAATGAGTAAGATCTAAATGAACATACGCATTATCAAAACCTCTTCCTTCTAATATTTCTGTCTCGATTGCCCTTGCTACAATATCGCGAGGAGCGAGTTCCATTGCTTTTGAAGCAGTTTTGCTCATGAAACGTTCCCCTTCAGTATTATAGAGAAAGCCTCCCTCTCCACGAGCTCCTTCTGTTATTAAGATATTCGATCCGTATAAAGTAGTAGGATGAAACTGGACAAATTCACAATCTTGCATAGGAACTCCCGCACGGAAGGCGGCACCATTACCATCGCCAGTATTGATAATAGCGTTAGTTGATCTTTTAAAAATTCGTCCAAAACCTCCTGTAGCAAGAATAATGTACGATGCATGAAATAGAACTAAATCCCCTGTAGTAATATCAAGACATACGATGCCAGCGATTTTATTTTCAGCTATGATAAGATCAATTAGAAAATATTCGTCAAAAAATTTAACACCATTTCTAACACATTGTTCGTAAAGTGTGTGTAATAACGCGTGACCAGTACGATCTCCAGCATAACAAGTGCGTGGAAAACCAGCACCACCAAAAGGACGTTGGGCAATTAAACCAGAATCTAATCTAGAAAAAGGTGCCCCCATACTTTCAAACTCAATAACGATTTTTGGCGCTTCTTCGCACATAAACATAACAACATTTTGATCAGCTACATAATCAGAACCTTTAACAGTATCAAAAGCATGTCTTTTTGGAGTATCTTGCTTACTAACCTCTAAATTACATAAGGCCGCATTAATACCTCCTTGAGCAGCCCCAGAATGACTCCGAACTGGAGATACTTTACTAATGATTGCAATATTCCATTTATTTGTAAGTTCAAGACCAGCTCTTAATCCACTCAGCCCCGATCCCACTATAATGGCATCAAATTCATCAATTCTCAAATTTAGAATCCTCTTTATTTCATAATTTTTCAATTAACTTTGATATTCTTTCCATTTTTCTTCAAGGTTAGCATCTTGAAGAGTTTCTGTTAAATATTTAGAGAAAGCCTCTCCTGTGGCTCCAGTGTTCCTCCCAGTCATTATCAATTTTTTTTCATAGATTCCGCAAATATCAAGAGCCATTTTCAATTTATTTGCTTTTTTATAGAATCCTATATGATTTAACATCATAACTACAGCACGAAGAATACTTGAAGGATCAGCATAGATTGCCCTTCCTTCTTGAACCATTCTGGGAGCTGAGCCATGAATAGCTTCAAACATCGCATACTTTTTACCAATATTCGCACTCCCTGCAGTACCTACACCTCCTTGCATCTGGGCCGCTTCATCAGTAATAATATCACCATATAAATTTGGTGCAACCAATACTCTAAATTGAGTTTGACGCGTTGGATCAATTAATTTGGCAGCAATAATATCAATGTACCAATCGTCCCAATCTATTCCTGGAAAATCTTTAGCAACTTTTTCAGCTATTTCCAGAAATTTTCCATCAGTTGCTTTTATTACATTAGCTTTTGTAATCACTGTAACTTTATTAATATTGTTCTTCATAGCGTAGTCAAAAGCTAATCTAATTATACGATCTGCACCTTGAGTGGTAATTACCTTAAAATCAATTGATAAATCACGATTTACAGTGATACCTTTTGATCCTAAAATGTAAGCGCCTTCTGTATTTTCCCTGAAAAAAATCCAATCTATATTTTT
>JBHLNY010000069.1:3854-13090 GCA_048941065.1 Promethearchaeota archaeon | reverse complement strand
TTAGAGGGATCAGGAAATAAATCTTTAAATTTTTGTATCATACTTCTTATAATTTCATCTAATAAATCAAGTGAATCAACTAAATCGGTTACAAATAAAAAATATAATTCTCCTTCTCCTCTATGAAATATTTGATAATTTGAAACAGGGCGACTAAAGGTTTTACCAGGCATCGGTATTTCGATGTACTCTTCTATAATTTCTTTAACATTATTTAATTCGGCTCCACTTATTGCCATTGCATAATCTTTGCAAAATATATGTTCCGTTTTAAGAAAAATATGAACTTGTCTTAACATATTCCACTTAACCTAACTCATTCTATTCTATCCTACAATGAAAGAAGTAATGCTTCTTAATAATTCTTTATGATTCCTTTATTATAAAAATTTTAAGTATAATTATAGAATAATTGAAAATTAATAAAAAATATTAGATTTGTATGTTAACTTTTTCATAAGACTAGTAATAATACTCTGAAAATCAAATTCAAAAAGATGCCCTTACAACCTGAACATATATTAAATTATTTGGAAAATGAAGCAGAAGCAAAGTATAAGTCAGATTTGATTGACTTATTAATGAAGAGGATTGATAAATTATGTTTTGAAGAATGCCAGATAGATAGAATTCAATGCACATTAACACCTCTATGTGCTAGACGCTTTTTATTAAAATTAAGGATTAAAAATGGCTTGGCATTAGATGATCTACCCAAATTTTGCTATAGCGTTCATAAGGGAGTCATTGAAAGAGATTTTAGAAATAAAACTGTTGTATATAGACCTTATGATACTTATTTATATCTGATAGACTTTTTAGATGTATTTTTCCACGGAGATTATCGTAAATTAAATAAGTCTATATCTTTCGAGAAATGGAAAGATGCTTTAACGATTTTTGATGATAGGATTAACAACCGAAATGAAAATTTTAAATATATTTTAATGAATAATTATATGATTTTCAAATTTGATGATCGAATACACGTAATTTATATCAATGAAAAATATGCCCTAGTTAATGCCAACCGTGAAAACATTATTAGTCTTGAATTATTACTAGGTTTGATAATACTTTATGCTCAAATTTATTTTCCAGAAGTAAGTATGAAATTAGTTACCTCCCAATATGTGTCAGTTTCCACAATGGTACCTCACGATGTTCTTGTAAAAATTAAAGATAACCCTCCAGAAGATGATGACTCGAAAATAAATAAGTATTTTTGGAACGTTTTTCCAGAAGATCTTGATGCACTTACGCAATTTTGTGAAGAAATACATTTAGAAATTGATAAAAATGAAAATTTGGAAATAATATTAAATATTGGTATTGAATCTAATAACTATATTGAAGGTAATAAACGAGTACCATTGAGGTTTAGAGATTTACGATTAATTTTAAATTTTATAACTCGAATTTATAATGATTTTTATATTATTTGGGTTGATTAAGAAAAAGAAAAGAGGTTAATAATCATGAATGAAGTTGCGAAAGATGTTCAAAAAATACAAAAGATTAAAGATTTTATAAAAGATGGAAGAATTGATGATGCAGTGAAAATAATCGCGCAATATCTAAGTGATTCATCAGAAGCTAACTATATTGAAAGATTAGAAAATATTATCGAAACAGTTCTACCTCTTCATGGGGGTAGAACAGTATTGAGATTTCTAATTGAAAATTTAATTATTGATATACCTTCCTTATTAGAAAATCTCTCTAAAAAAGATTCATTACTCAGGTATACCTTTCTATTATTACTTAAAACAATGTGCGAAAATGAATGTGATTTATTCCTCCCTTATAGTGAAGATTTATTAAAGTCGGATGATCCTAACGTTCGAGAAGCAGCTTTGCAACTAATAATATATATGACAGGTGGAGAAGTTAAAATAGATGATGAGAGTCTTATTAAAGTTATTACATCAAAATTAACCGATGATAAAGATTTTGTAGTTGAGAAAGCTATTCAGACTTTAAAAGCGATTGGTAAAAAATCACCAACAATAATAACAAGAACCTTGACGGATTATGCAAAAGAAATATTAAATGTTCCTGAAAATGATGATTTGAGGAAATCTATTGATTCTATCTTAAAATCTATCGTTTCGATTGATAAAATAGAAGAAATCGTGGAAGAGGAAAAAACTGAAAAATTTTTAGAACGAGAAGAAGAAGAAATTTTAGATAAGAAATTAGAATTAAAAAAGAAAGAAATAGAGATCAAAAAGAAAAAATTGGAACTAGAAGAAAAAGAAAAAGAAATTGAAGAAAAAGTAATACAAACGAAGGAGGAAGTATTAAAACTAAAGGAAGAAATAATAACAAAAGAACATGCAATGACAGAAGATATCGAAAGTAAAGAAAAACCTTTAAAAGTTAAATTGCCAAAGAAGTTAAAAAAGGAAGAATCTGAAATGATTGATAAAGAATTAGAATTAAAAAAGAAGGATCTTGAGATTAAAAAGAAAAAACTAGAATTAGAAGAAAAAGAGAAAGCGCTGGAAGAAAAAGAAATTATGGAGAAAGAAAAAACATTAAAATTAAAGGAAGAATTAATTGAAAAGGAAAAGGAATTGTCTCAAGTTGAGTTAGAATTAAAACAAAAAACAATAGAACAAAGAGAACAGAAGCTTAAAGAAGTGGAAACCAAGAGAATTGAAAAAGAACTTAAAAAAATTGATGAAAAAAAAGAAGGTAATAAAAACTCATAGTTTTTTTTTATTCCTCATCAAAGTCAATACTTGATTGGGGTTTATTTTCCGTTATGGGAGCTGTATGTAATCGTCTTACTAATTTTCGAACCTCCTCTAACTTCATACTTTCTGGGGTTAAGCTTAACTGAATTTTTTTTGCTAAATCGTACGCTAATTCAATATAATTCAAATCCTCTAGGTATTCTACAATTTGAATTTTATAATCTATATCATCTATTCCTTCTCCATATTCTAATAATTTCTCTTTTAATAAAATATCTATTTTATCAGATCTTTCAACATGTTTAACCTTTTTGACCAATTGCTTGAAGCTATTCATAATATTATACATTTCAGATTTAGTGTAACTATCGATATTTTTCAACACATAAAAGATATATAGCTCCGCTTTTTCCCACCTTTTAAATTTCAGACTTGATTCAACTAATTCTAGAAGAGCTAACTCATAGAGAAATTTACTATCGATGTTGGGAATTATCTTTTCAAAAATCCAGTCTAATAAATTGGGCAGATCGAACTTTTCTATGATATCTAGTAAGAACTTTTCTACAGTAAAATACAATTTTGCATTTTCTGTCTTTGTGGAAGTTAGGAATGATACTAATGCATATTTCACTCTGCCCATGGCATCTTCAAGATTTAAAGGTTTCTCTGCAAATTTATAAAAAGCGGATTCTAAGATTGGTTGAACTTTATCTTTTGCATCGAAATCATAGACAAAATATTCTCCCCAACTAGGGGAAAGTCCGACAGACTTTCCAGTTTTTTTAGGTTGCTTTTGTGTAGACTTTTGAGATAATTTTGGTTTTTTAGCCTTTAATTCCTCTGAGAATTGTCTTGCTTGTTCTTCTGATAAAAATTCTAGAATTATTTTATCTTTTTCTCTTGGTATAATTAATCTGAAAAATACATCTTCCTCATCTTCAAACAACAAATCTCTAAGATTCTTTGGAAATGTAATTCCAGTCTTGGTTTTTTTAATTATTTCCTCAAAAAAAGGAGTATCTTTGGAATTCTCTTCTTCCATATTATTAAATTGTTTAAATATTTTATAATTATTTTTATAATTAAATTAATCTAATTCTTTTTATTATCCAGTAATATTAACTAATTCCACTCCACGTACATCAAAATTTTGGTCAATAAAGCATAATATAGCATGTCCTTCATGAACGTATACTATCGGAACAGGGTAAGATTCAGCATTTTCAATAAATTTCTTTTGTACAAATAAGGGTAGAATCTTATTACAAACTCTACATTCAATATTTATTCTTTTTATTAAGCCTAAATCTGCAAATTTATCTATAATACTTTCTATTTCGTTAGTAAAAGCGTTGAAGATATTGGTAGAAAAGTTTCCATAGGATAAGATTACCTTCACATCATATATGTCATGAAATTTTAGACTTACAATATCTAATAATGCTTCTAATAATTGAAATTGTACCTCATTTCTCGAACCAACAGTATATATTAAATTATCTCTTCTAATATGTACAATTTTCATATTTCCTTTGGTTAAATGAAAGAATATATTATTGACAGGATTTTGTTTGATAATATTTAGGTCTAAATCATACCTTTTAAATGAGCGATAAGGTTTCCACTCAAATAATGTAAACTTTTCAGTGCTAATATTGATAAATTCAAGATAATCGCCAATTTTTCTATATACTGGCATTAAACTCACTTTTAATGAATTTGTTTAATACTTTAATGATTTATTAGAGATTAAGACTAGTAGTAATTATTATTCAAATTATTTTTGTAATTAATTAATGGTAATTTCAATATAAATATCTTTCATGAATCATAAAAATTTAAAAATTTCTATAGAGAGTGAAATAAGTTGAATAAAAAGAGAATTAAGTATGAGATTGATACTTTTCAAGAAACGCATTTAACTGAAAATTATAGAAACATATCATTTTCTGTAATTATCGTTCAACCGGAAAATGCAGGTAATATCGGTTCTATAGCACGAATAATGGAAAATTTTGAATTCAAAAAGATGGTGATATTTAATCCAATTGAAGATATTGAAACAATATTTAGTTATGAAACCCAAGGATTTGCAATGCATGGAAAAAATATCCTTTTGGGCGCTGAAGTTATAATTGTTAAAGAGCAAGAAAATCATCTAGTTGAATTTAAAAAATATTTAAAAAATTTTGATTTAATTATAGCAACAACAGCTAAAGGTAAAAGATATACAAATATTAGAAGATTGGCAATATTCCCTGAAGATTTAGTTATTCCAATATCTGAAACTCCATTAAATATCGCTATACTTTTTGGTAAAGAGTCTAGAGGGTTAACTAATAAAGAAATCAATCTTGCAGATATAGTATTAAGAATACCTACAGGGGCTAATTATCCTACTTTAAATGTATCACACGCTTGTGGGATAGTTTTATATGAAATTTTTAAAAAAATAAATATAATCACAATAGGGCGAGGTAAGAATCCTGTTCTTTCTGCTGATAAGGAAGATCGCCGTATTCTTTATAAATTCATAGAAAATCTTATTGAAAAGTTGAGAGTAAGACCATATAAAAAAGAGAATGTCTTTTTTGCTTTTAAAAATGTTTTCGAGCGAGCTTTCATGTCAAAAAAAGAACTTAGCCTTATTACTGGATTATTTTCTAAAGTAGATTCAATATTAGGAGATTTAAGATTATATGAAAGTTGAATTAGGATTTTTAAATTAGATATTTTTGCTGTAATTCTACATACTCATAATAATCTTGAAAATTTTTTTCAACAAGCTCAAAAATGATATTATAAAATTGTCTAAAAAGTTCTTCTGGAAAGATGTTCTCCTCAAAAATAATTTTTGAAACCAATTCTTCAGTTAAAAATTGTGGGTTAATGGGTTTATTGTAAAGTAAAAACTTCATCATAGATTTTTCTACAGTAGTGTTGACTAAATTTTTCATAAACTTTAAACCCAAATCAAAATTTGGGTCAAGAAAATATGGATAATTCATGTCATCCAAGATTTTTATCAAGTTTAATTTGCTTGATATCTTATCCACACTATATTCTAATGAGCTCACCTGGAGCCCAAACTTCTCGCAAAATTCTTGTTTTGATTCATGAAAAGGAAAAGCCAGAGGGTGTCTTGAGACAATGTAATATGCAGAAATTATGAACTTAAACAAATTATGAGGAATTTTTTCACATTTGGTCAAATATCGATGTATTAATGATATTGTATCTAGTAATAAATCAAGATTAATATCAAGTTGTTCTAAAAAATCTTGGCTTTCTTTTAATAAGTCAACCGTTATTCTATCTTTTGTATTAAGTATTTCATAATTGGGTGTATAAAGTTCTAACATTTCACACACATTCGATACTTATTTATTTTTTATGATAATATTGAAGTGTTATAGCAATGTTATTTAGATATTTAAACTATGATCCTTTTCATATTTAAATCTTGTGATGCAGTGAAGATGTAGATCATAGTATGCGAAGATTTATATATGCATCATACCATATGAAATGTAGTAATAGAAAAATTTTGTCGATATTGAACGATGAGTTCCAACTCTGATATTGATAATGAAAAGGAACGTAAAAAACCTAAATTACCTAGAATTACAGTTAGTCTAGATGAATTTGATGAATTACTTATCAGTAAGTTGGTAGGATATGAAGGTCAGAACAAATCAGAGGTTATTCGAACAATATTAAAAAAATGGATAGGAGCTAATACTGATATAATTCAGAATACTTATGGAATTAAATTTTCAGATATACGAAGAGAATTACAATTAGAAGTAATAGAAGAAGAAAAGGAACAAGTGATTGAAAGATTAATACATCTTTTTAAGAGAATGAGAAAATTTGAAATATCAAAATTAGCAGATAAAATGGAGATCCCTTATGATACTCTAATTGATATTATAACGGATTATGGAGATGAACTAGAAGTAAAAGGTCTAAATCTTGAAATTGATGGAAATTATATAGTTAAATTGGAATAATCTAAAAGTAGGCTACATGAAATGAGCTCTGGAAAAATAGAAAAGTTTTTCAATGATGTTTTAAAGAGTAGATATAATAATTCGGTAGATCATTATTTTTCTCTTTCTAATTGTGTAGTATCATTTTCTTCTTTACCTAAAAATAAACAAACTTCTTGGATTTATTTTGGAAATGAAAAAATACCATTTAAAGAAAGACATCCAGAGTTTAAGGTTTTATTAAGAAATGAGTTTGCCGATGCTTTAAAGAAATTTGGGAATAGTATTGGAAAAAAAAAATAAGTTTATTCTAAATTTCTATCTTAATATTTTTTACTCATAACTCATAGATATTTGATTGATAAATTGGCATTTTCTAATGGAAATACCGCTTTTTAATGAATATAACTATAATAGCTATACTAATAACAGTGGGTATAATAAAATAATTGCCATATGGTATTGCTCCGTCTCCGTCTCCTCCTCCCAATGAATATTTAAGCAACTGCTCACCATTAAAATCATAAGTCCATGAGGAGCAAAAACCATTGGAATTATAATTGAATGTCTGAATATACCCCCCACCCATATCTACAATGAGAGAATTTCCATTGACTGTAGTTGGTGCGCCCCAATTGGATATAAAATGTTCAGCGATCATGGTAAGATTCAAAGGAATAGGTAGTATAAATGGAGGAGCCAAGTTAAATGGTAAGTAAATATATTGTAATGATGCATTATAAACACAATAATAAGATACAATATCTACTGAATGTGAATCAATACCCTTATAATATGTCCCTGCAATAGCAGGAACTATTAGAGCATGAGATATTGCCATATATGAGCCTTGATAAATTGTACCTATTGTGACATTGAAATAAGAACCCTCTCCAATATTACCATCGTAAGAGTCAATACAATAAGTACACGTCCATTGGTAGTATTCACCATCAGAAGCAGGAAAAGTTGAGTCTTCAATCGTAGTTGGATCGCCCTTTGTAATTGGAATTAAAGCAGACATAGTGATTAAAGATATTAAACAAAAGATTACACGTTTTGTATTTTTTTTCAATATTTTCACTTTTTTTTGGATTTATAGAGAATACTAGTCAGAATTAGTATTTAACACTTGTGTCTAACATAATAAGTTAAAATTATTCCCTTTTTTTCTTTTTAAGAACAAGAATTAAATTACGATTCATAAAGAACGCAAGCCATTAGTGTAAAATTCCATGGGACTGTATCTCCATCATATATTAAGGATTTAACTTCATCAAAAGGTTCTTTACCAGAAAAATCTTTAAAAACTTTCCAAGCAAGTTTTCCTATAGCATCTTCATTCTCTAATATTTCTAAAAATCTTTCTTTTATCCCTGCCCAATAAATCTGATTTATATCCATTATTTCCTTTAGTTCAGGTAAGTTAATCAAACCATGTGTTACTAAATTCTCAGTGACCATAGGAAAATGTTTACTAAATTTTTTAGAAATAGCTTCTGGATTACCTTCTGACCGATTATATAAAAAAACCAATCCAATTGCCTTCATTTTCAAATAGAGATCTTTTATTTATTTTATTTAAAAAATTTTTATTCTTTTTAAAAAATTGATATTATTAACTATAAAATCTGAAGTTTATAAACGTTTTAAAATAGTGTGCAAAAAATCTCTCTCTTTTTATATTTTGGTATAGATTAACTTAAAACTAGTAATCTACCTTTGATAAAAAGTGAACTCACATTTAATTGAGAAGAAAGTTGAGTATCTTTTAGAAAAAATTTTAAAGCCGGAAGAATCCCAAAATAAAAGGAAAATTCAAAGAATTAAATTTCGATTAATATCTAAACTTGTTGCCGATTTATTCGATTACAAGGACTCAAAAGAGTGTTTTCATAATATCTCCAATCTGATAATTTTAGTCCTTAGTATATACAATGATACTTTTCCTGTTGATAATTTTTCAAATAACGAAACAGATCTCAAAGAAAAGCCAACAGCTAAACATAAAAGTATTTTGAAACAAGAATTTCTAGTTAAATAGAAAATTTGGGAGATTAAAAATGAGATTAAATGTTAGCAAGATTAAACAATCATATCAAATATGTCAACAACCACAACTAGACTCCAAAAAGTTAAATGTAATCGAGAACGACGATAATAAGATAAATTGTGTCATCACTAGAGACTCAATCAATATTGCTAATGAAAATCTAGCAATAATAAGAATTCTACATTCTCTTTTGTTAAATTGTTCAAATCTATCCAGTAGGCAAAAATTAGACTATTGTAAAAGTGAAAGATACTTTATGAAATTATTTTTGAACGAGATTATTAAAGATTTTAATCTAAGAAGTGATTAAATTAGGATTTAATCAATTCTATATTAAAAAGACGTTTTAGCTTTATTACTAAATTTGTCGACTGTTTTCCTTTAAATAAAAAAGATATTATATTATGTTTAAATAAATTAGTGTGAGATTGAAATTGAGTTTAGAATTATTAAGTGAAGGAATTAATAGTATAGGAAAAAGAAGAC
>JBHLNY010000069.1:0-3754 GCA_048941065.1 Promethearchaeota archaeon | reverse complement strand
TGAAATACTTATAAATATGACCTAAATTCTATATTAGATTTAAGAAGAATTATTTTGTATGATTTATAATGAGTTGTTTACGATGGAAAAACTAAATAAAATCTATGAAAGAATTCATGCAAGTTATTTTGCTATTATAGGAGTAATAATCTTCATGATTGGGCTTATACCCGCAATTTTAGTACACCCTGATTTTAGCTTTTTATCTACATTTATAAGTAATTTAGGAGAACCCTCATCGAATGACTTATGGATTTATTTTAATGTTCTATGGTTTATCACAGGAATATTCATGATCTTCTTTATATTAGGTTTTACTCAATACTTGCAGCAAAAAGGAGCTCATAAACTGGGAACTTGGATAATGTGCATTTTTGCTGTACTTTCAGCAGTAGGTATTCTAGGTTTAGCAATATTTAATGCAGAAGATGCGTACAAAATGCACTACATTTCTGAATTGCTTTTCTTCTTTACAGGAATATTATACCTTTTTGGTTATGCAGCTCTAGAACATAAAGTATCAGATATCCCTAAATGGCAAGCTATTTTTAATATAATAGTAGCTGTTTTCTTTATTTTATATTTAATTTTATTAATAGTCAATAGGATAAATGAAGATGTTGCAGTTGAAGCCAGAACTCTTGCTGAGTGGTTATTTCTCTTCGCAAACCTAATTTGGTTTGTTGAAAATGGAGTTTTTATTCTAAAAATAAAGTAATTTTCTCCAATCTTTTTTTTCTTATTATTTATTTAATTGAATAAGATTTGGATTTAAAAATACATTTTGGCACATAGGACATGCATTATATTTTATCAACCAAGATGATATACAATAATAATGATACATACTTCCACAGAAGGAACAAGTTATAGTTTTGGTATTTTGAGAATTGATATATTTATGGCAAATTGTACATTGAATTCCTTTATTTAATCGTTTTTTATTATTTCTCAATTCCCTGCCACAATAACAGCAATAATTTGCCTTACTCTTATTAGAATCTGGTAATTCCTTACCACAATAAGGACAATAATTATAAACATATTTTTGCAATATTTTTTCACTATTTTTTATTTTTAAAATTATCCAACTACTTAATTTATAGCATTAATAAATTTAGTTAAATGATCTTTAGTCCAATTTTTAGGAAAAAATTAGAACTTATTAAAGAAAAATAATTAGTTGGAGTGTGAAAAAAGTGATGATTATTTATATTTTGATATAAATTCTTTTAACGGTGTAATATATTCATTTCTAAATGAAAAAATGTTATTATGGCCTGCACTCTCTATCAATACAATGCTTTTTTCAACTTCTTCAGGAAGAGTCTCATAAATTAAGATTCCTTCTTGGCTTGGAATAATCCAATCAGCTGTACCATGAATGACAAGTACAGGTTTATTGAATTTTTTTATCCGAGTGTCATTTGAATATTCTCTTAAGGTTTCTGGAGTTATTCCGGGACCACTTACTCTAAATAATCTTGTCATCATATTATAAGTACTTGCAAATCCACTTTCAAAGATTATCCCGCGTAGTCTTTCTGGATTGTGAGCTCCAATTTCACAGGCACAAACACTCCCTAACGAACGACCTTGAACAAATAATGAATCGATCAATCCTTTTTCGTGCATCCAATTACAAAATTCCTTATAAATTGGTAAAGCATCAGTAATTAAACTAGTATAGAATGGTTCGCCGGAACTAAAACCATAGCCTCGAAAATCAACAACAGCTAAATTTACCTCGCACTCAAAGAAAAAATCAAAAAAGTATCGATAGTCTAATGCTATTTCTCCATTACCATGGAATAGTAGAATTGTAGGTAACTCCTTATTGTTTAAATAAAAAAATCCTCCAATCAATATGTCTTTGCTAATTTGAAACTGCAACACTTTTATATTGGTTTCTAATTTTTGAGGAATTGGTGTTTTTCGAGGGTAAAAAACTACATTGGAAATAGCAGGATTATCAATTAACGATTTTTTTACCATATTAGAATATCTCTTATTATATTTTAAATAACTTGCACAAATGTTTATATTTTTTTGTCAAAACCATCTTACAAAAAGGTAACTTTTAAATAAAATTGAGATAAGGATCTCATTGGATTAAATCCAATTTTTTAAAAAAATAAAAGAGGTAATAAGGAATTATGGGAGTTTTAATGGTAACTGTTTGGTATCCAACGCATAAAAGTACAGATATAGCTAAAGTATATCTAAAACAACCTAGGGAGATCCCTTTTATCACAAAATGGCGGGCTTTCAATACAACAGCTGGAAAGGATGGACTTAAACAATATCATGTAATTTATACTGAAAGAGGGAAAGTTGAAGAAGCTGGATTGGAGTTATTTAAATATTTTAGGCCTTTTACTAACATTGAAGGTTTTAACATGCTAATCGAACCACTAACAGGAGTGTCAGATAGCTTTAAATTGATTGGAATGAACTGGTAGTAAGATCAATCAATAATTTAAATTCTCTTTTTTATTTTCTAATTAATCTTTTCTTATGCGCTATTAATAGAACTGAAACTGTACTTATTAATATCACAATAATTATTTCAAATGAAAAGTCAATAATATATACATTTTCATCTAAGCATGTTTCATAACCTGCAGTTGTCCATGCTGTGATGCCTCCAAGCATATTATAAACTTTTGTAAAATTATGATCTACGAGAATCTGGCTTCCTTGTGCACTTCTACCTCCAGTTCTACAATAAACAATAATCTCCATATTCTTATAAGGATCAAGCTCATTAATTTTTGAATCAAGTTGACCAAGAGGTATCAAGATTGCGCTACATAAATGACCTTGATTATATTCTTCTTGGTCTCTGACATCTAACACAATTAAGTTAGGATATTGAGTATTATTATTTATCATATTATATGCTGTATCTACATCAATATCAGTATAGGTTTGTGCTTTAACGTTAACTATAGGAATAAAATTGAAAGATAAAAACCATAACAATAGAAGAAGAATAAGAATTTTATATCTAAGGATTTTGGAATTTAAACCTATTTTTGGCATCATTTCTTTCATTTATATAAAGAATTTACTTTGCTTTTCCCTGAGCTGCTACCGCTTCCATTGCCTCTTTAACTTTTTCAGCTTCTCCAAGGTAATAATGCTTTATTGGTTTTAAATCATCGTCAAGTTTATAAATAAGGGGAATACCAGTAGGAATATTTAAACTAACAATTTCCTCTTCAGGCACATTATCTAAATATTTTACTAAAGCACGTAAACTATTTCCATGAGCGGAAATCAACACTTTTTTTCCAGATTTAATAGTAGGCGCTATAACTTCATGCCAATAAGGTAAGAATCGTTCCACAGTATCTTTTAAGCTTTCAGTTTGCGGTATATCTTTTGGATCTAAATCCTTATATCTAGGATCATTTCCCGGATACCTAGGATCTGTCGTTTTAAGAGCAGGGGGAGGAGTATCATAGCTTCTTCTCCAGATAAGTACTTGTTCCTCACCTAATTCTGCTGCCATTTTAGCTTTATAGTATCCTTGTAAAGCTCCATAATGTCTTTCATTCAATCGCCATGAACGATAAACAGGTATCCACATTAAATCCATATAATCTAAAACTATCCATAAAGTCCTTATTCCTCTTTTTAAAACAGATGTATATGCTAAATCAAAAGTATATCCTCCTTCTTTCAATAATTTAGCTGACTCTTTTGCCTCTTCTATTCCTTTTTCTGAAAGATCTACATCAGTCCACCC
>JBHLNY010000356.1:0-3212 GCA_048941065.1 Promethearchaeota archaeon | reverse complement strand
CTCGCTACGGCAATACGGTCACCAGGTAGCCCAGAAATTGAGTAGTACCAGCTGTCCTCTAAAGTCGCTGAGGCGCAATTCGTTGCCCGTCAGATCTGGCAGGGCGAAGTCTGGCGCCGCCGGGAGACCAGGGGTTGGGGACGGGGACAGCGTATCTGTGACCGTGGATGTGGGCGCGATCGTACTAGCGGGCGTCACCGTGGGCTCTTCGACCGGATCTGTGCACCCTGCCATCAGGAACAACCCGGCAAGTAAGACAAGTCCCAGGAGCGTTTGTACTCGTACTAGTCTCATCTTTTTGCACCCGGCGTATCTCGACACGATCCGTCTCATGATTTGACTCCTCTGCCATCAGTTGAGTTGTCGGGGGTGATATTGATAGCTTCAGCTACGTAGCCGATTGGACCGCTTCGGACCCGGCCAAATCCGCAATGGTCCAGGCCACGCGATGTGAACTGAGCCAATGGTGAGGGCCGTGAGAGCGGATGAAGTCCCCAAGCCGCTTTGTTCTGCCAGCCGTATTATACTTCCAAAACAGGATCGATACAAGCAAGCCCCTGCCGGCCGACAAGCTTGCGAGCACGCGTGACATTCCCGCCGACGCGATATCGCTGCGCCCCCTGCTGTTCGAAGTAATGAACCTTCCCACTCAACAGATGGTATTATCGACAGAGGTGAAAGATAACACCACATTTGAGCGTGGTCGCGTGATAAAACCCTGACGAGCGTTTCGAGATGCACAATATGTAGGGGCGGTTTCCATACCGCCCACAAGATGGCAGGTAAGCAACCTGCCCTACATATTCACCCCGGTTAAGTGCAGAGCTACCGGGTGAAACGGACGCGGATAAATCCTTGTGAGAGGAGGGACACGTGATGAAGAAAGCTTTGTTCGCTCTGACGATGGTCATGTTGCTGGCTGCCGCTTGCGTGAGTGGCCCGGAGACCGCACAGGTCACGAATACTCCCCAGCCAACGGCTCCGGCTGTACCATCTCCTGCACCAACGCCGACGACCGCGGCAACCGCCGCTGCGACCAGCGTGCCGCCACTGACCGGCAGCGGCGGCGGGGTGCTCGCCTTTGTCTCCGTCCGCGATGGCAATAGCGAGATCTATGTCATGAACGCCGACGGCAGCGATCAGCGGCGGCTCACGAACCAGCGGGCCTGGGATTACTTTCCCACCTGGTCGCCCGATGGGAAGCAGATCGCCTTTTACACCCACCTCAGCAACACCAACTGGGTCATCCAGGTAATGGACGTTGACGGCGCCGAACAGGGCTTGGGCAACCCGCGCCGGCTAACCGATAATCGCATCTGCGATGGGGCGCCCTACTGGTCGCCGGATGGAACCCGCATCGCCTTCACCTCGGCCCCGGACTGTGACCCCGATAACCGGGAGATCGTGGTCATGAATGCCGACGGGAGCCAGCAGCGTCAGTTGACGCACAACGACGCCGACGACTATCTGTCTGCCTGGTCGCCGGACAGTCAGCAAATCGCCTTTGTCTCCGATCGTGATGGGAACGACGAGATCTATGTCATGCAGGCAGACGGTAGCAATCCCCGCCGGCTGACCGACAACCCCGGGCATGACCACATGCCGTCTTGGTCACCCGACGGGACGCAGATCGTCTTTGTCTCGGACCGCGATGGCAACGACGAGATCTATGTGATGGACGTGGATGGTGCTGAACGAGGCTCGGGCGACCTGCGGCGATTGACCAATAACCCGACCATAGACTGGTTTCCCTTCTGGTCACCCGATGGGAGTCAAATCGTCTTTAACTCCAGGCGTGACGGCAACCTGGATGTCTATGTCATGAACGCCGACGGCACGAACGTGCGGCGATTGACGACCGCCCCCGAGGATGACTTCAACGCCGTCTGGCGGCCTGCGCCCACGGGCGAACACGCGACCTGGATCAGGAGGTACGAACAGGATCCCTGGAGCGCGGCCCATGACGCCGTGCTCGAAGATGATGGGTATCTGGTCGTGGGTGCCACGAACTATACCCACCAGGACACGGCCCGCGAGGATGTGCACCTGATGAAGATCGACCTGGCCGGCGAAATGCTCTGGGAGAAAACCTACGGCGGGGACAAGTACGATCGGGGGTACGCGATCATCCCAGCAGTCGACGGTGGCTATGTCATTCTGGGGGAAACCAAATCCTTTGGTGCCGGCGATCGCGATGTCTACCTGATCAAGATCGATCAGGACGGTCGTGAGTTGTGGTACAGGACCTTTGGTGGGCCCAAGGAAGAGCGGGCGAATGCCGTTCAGCAGACGACCGACGGCGGGTACATCCTCACCGGTCAAACCAAGTCACACGGTGTTGGCGGTGGCGACGTGTACCTTGTCAAGACAGATGATGCGGGGAACGAGGTCTGGGTCCAGACGTATGGCGGCGAGCATCACGACGAGGGATATGCCGTGCATCAGACCGACGATGGTGGTTTTTTCGTCCTGGCGGAGGTATTGCACGGCGAGGGCATATATCCCAAACAAGATCCCGATGTGTTCCTCATCCGGACGGACGGGGCAGGCAAGGAGGTCTGGTCTCGCGTCTGGGAAGAAGACACCGTGCAGGGCGGGCATGCGATGGTGCCGACGTCAGATGGCGGCTATGTCATCACGGGATTCCTGGCTCCCCCGGCCTCCGAGACCGAGGCGGACTTCCTGTTCCTGAAAGTGGGCGGGGATGGAAACCTGATCTGGGACAAGGCCATCGGTGAAAAGGGCGCCATCGAGTACGGATCTGGCATCATCGAGACAGCCGACGGCGGCTATCTGCTCACCGGGATGTCTACTCGTGGTTCTCGGGCAGGGATCCCGCTGATCAAGACGGACAACGAAGGCAAGGTCGTTTGGCAGCGGAACCTGGCCGAGGGGCGGGATATCAAAGTGGGGTTGCGGCTCCTCCAGGCACCTGATGGCGGCTATTTGATCGTGGGGCAGGTAGGCGTGAGGCGTTCTGGTTTCGAGACCATGCTGATCAAGGTGGATAGCGAGGGGCAAATGACTGAGTGACCACTGCCGTGATCCCGATCTCGTTCGCTGGTCCGGCGCAAAGTGGCGTCGAGTGCTTCCAGCCAAACGAAATACGATTTGGGCCCAAAATGCGGCTACCTATTCAGGATCTCTGCCGCGATCTCCCCGAGTTCGAGGGAGCGCCCCTGCACCTCGGCTGCAGCCGCCACTTCTGCCGA
>JBHLNY010000068.1:0-13150 GCA_048941065.1 Promethearchaeota archaeon | reverse complement strand
AGAATTTGGCAGTAATAGGTAAGTTTTTAAAAAATAATTTATAAAATTTTAAATTTTATAATTTAAAAACTCTATATGGTTGAAAATTATGGTAAAAATAGGTATAATAGGTGGTTCGGGATTAGATAATCCAGAAATTTTAAAGGATAGTAAAGATATAAACGTTGATACACTATATGGAAAACCTACTTCTCCTTTGAAACTAGGAAAAATTAGTAATGTTGATGTTGTACTCATAGCAAGACATGGTAGAGAGCATAGGATTCCCCCAACGCAAGTAAATTATAGAGCTAACATACAAGCATTAAAAGATCAAGGTTGTACTCATATCCTTGCAACAACTGCTTGTGGTAGTTTGAGAGAAGAGATTGGTAGAGGAGATCTCGTTATTCTCAACCAATTTATAGACTTCACTCGCCTTAGGAAAATATCTTTTTTTGAAGAATTTGCGCCTGGTGATATGAAGCATACACCAATGGCAGATCCGTATTCAGAAGAGTTAAGAAAAATTCTAATTGAAACCGCAAGGGAACTGAATCTTAAACATCATGAAACAGGAACAGTTGTTACAATTGAAGGTCCAAGGTTTTCTACAAGAGCAGAATCAAATATGTTTCGGATATGGGGTGCAGATGTGATAAATATGAGTATAGCTCCTGAAACAATTTTAGCAAATGAAGCAGGTATCCCTTATGCAGCCGTTGCTATGTCTACAGATTATGACTGCTGGAAAGAGGACGAAGCACCCGTGACTTGGGAAGAAATATTAGAAATATTTGGCAAAAATGTTAATAATGTTATTGCATTATTAATTAATAGTATAAGAAAAATAAGATAGATGATCTATTTCTTACTATAAACTTTTTTTTAAGTCTTTGGGAGCTAGAAAAAAATAAAAACATATAAGACATTTAGAGAATTATCATAAATCTTTATTTTAAAATTTGAAAAAATTATTATTTTTTATTTGTTTACCCTATACAATTAGTGTTTTGAAGCTTAAAATATTCTTGAGAAGTTCGAAAATGGTATTTATTTCTTTTCTGGGTGGATGTAGGGAAATTGGTCGCTCTGCTATTTTGATAGAATCTAATAGCGGAGCTAAATGTATCTTAGATTATGGTATTAGGTTTGAAAAGGGAGATAGATTACCTTATGAAGCTGATTTAAGTAATCTTAACGCAGTAGCATTAACACATAGTCATATCGATCATTCTGGAGCTATACCATTCTTATATAAGACATATGAAGGTCCTTTTTTTACCAATCCCGTATCTCTTGAAATTTTAGACGTTCTGGTAAAAGATATGTTGAAAATTTCAAATTTTCCTTATCCATTTGGTTTAAGGGAAATGGAAAAAGTAAAACAAAATGCTTATTTTCTTAAAAATAGAACTCGTTGTAAAATTAGTGATAATTTTTTCATTACTTTTATTAATGCTGGACATATACCAGGTAGTGTTTCTATCCTTATTGAAGTAGATAAAAAGAAAATTTTGTATTCGGGAGATATTAATACTCAAACAACTAATTTAGTTTATGCTGCGAATACTTCAGAGATTCCCGAAATAGATACGTTAATTATTGAATCCACTTATTCACTTAAAGAACATCCAGCGAGAGATCAACTAGAGATGGAATTTGTAGAGAAAATTATTGATATAACAGAAAATGGTGGTAAAGTTTTAATTCCTGCTTTTGGAGTGGCTCGTTCTCAAGAAGCACTCCTTATATTGGATAAATATAATTACCCGGGTAAAATTTTTATAGATGGTTTAGCGAGAAAAATTTGTAAAGTATATCTAGATTACCCAGAGTCAATTAAGAACCAAAATATTTTTACTAAAGCGTTAAAGAAAACACAATTTGTGTTAAAGCGCAAGGGGAGAAATATCGCGAAAAAATCAAATGGAGTGATAATTACCCCTTCTGGTATGCTTAAAGGAGGGGCTGTTATTGAATATATCCAAACAATATTACAAGATCCCTATTCTGCCATTTTTTTGGTAGGATATCAAGTAGAAGGAACCCCTGGTAGAGGATTATTGGATAGTGGAATTTTTGAATTTAATGAGGGAGGTAGCGGAATTCAGTCAATTGATAATATAAAATTAAAAGCAAAATGCCAATATGATTATTTTGATTTTTCTAGTCATGTAGATAATCTCCATATTCATAATTATATAGATAACATAAACTTTCAAAATAATTCAAATGACATATTTTGTGTTCATGGTGATAGTAAATCAACTACTAGTTTAGCAAGTAAGTTAGCTGAGAAGGGGTTTAACTCTGTTGCACCCGAAACCGGAGAAGTTTATAAAGCCTAATTATAACTAAATTTTTTATTAGATTACCCTTCTAATTGTTTCTGAATTATCTTATTGCAATTTTCAAGAAATATCTCTACTTTATTAACAGGAACTTTAGTTCCAGCGGCAGGAGGATGCCCTCCACCTAGTACATTTAGGTTAGAAAATTTACATGCATCTCTAATCGCTTCTGAGAGGTTCACTCCTTTTTTTACGATTGTTTTATGTGCTCTTCCAGAAATTTTATAAACATCCTCATCTTCCCTTTTAGCTAAACCAAAGATTGGTTTGGATTTATCTACTCTATTGCTTTTATCAAAGATTAACATTGAGGCTATTGTTCCTATAATACTTTCTGGAATCACATCTTCACCAAAAAAAAATTGAATATTTTCTTTTTCTTCAATTTTATTCTCCTCAAAAATCCATGCTAGGCTTTTTACCAGCATTTTTTTATATTCTATTAGGTTTTCCTGAGATTTTTCATAAGCAATTTTTCTTTCTCCCATTGCAATAGCTATTCCTAATGAAGCACTATCTGTTCGTCCACATGCATTTAAAAGATTAGAAAATTCAGCAGCATCATGAAGTTCTGACCCAACTTTCTCATTTTTTAATAAATACCTATTAACAATTAGTTTTTCTATAATTTTTTTTGTTTCAATATTGAGCTTTATTGAAGAATATTCTATAATTGCTGAAGAAATCTTTTGTTTTTCATCTTGGTTTAAATCGTTTAGGGTTTTGATGTTTCCCTTCGAATCTTCCATTAAAATACCTAAAGTTTGTAAAAACTTTAGAGCTTTATTTGCATCGTTAGTTATTCCCGGTAGATTTATATCCTTAGAAAAAGCTAACGCCTCATTCAATGGTTTTATTGTTGAAAAGTTTAAATCATTCACCACTTCAATTAAATTAGCATTCTTAGCATCATTTAAAATTAATGAATTTACTCCCATAAATGATTTATTAGATCCCTGATTTTGAATATCTCCAATTGCTCCTATTACTGCAATAGGAGAAAGATCCACATTTCTCTCATTTAAGGCTCTTGAGAAATAATAACAAATTCCGGCACTAGAAATCTCATTACTCCCGTCGATTCCATAAAAATAAGGATTGATATGCCAAGGATTCGTTTCTTTATATAACTCTTCAAGTAATTCAATTTCGTTTTTGTTAGAAATATTTTGAGGTAAATGATGATCAAAGATAATATAACTGACCAATTTTTCCTTGTTTAACAATCTTTGTTGAAGCTCTAAATATTGACCACTTCCAAAATCAGAGAAAATCATTATATTACTATTGTCACTGTTTTGATTAGAGATCTTATTAATTTCTTCTCTTTCTAACTGTTTAAGAACTGTAATTTGATATGGAAGTCTTTCTCGATAAAGAGCCTTGCCAAGAATTGCACCTGAACTTAAGCCATCTGCATCTAAATGAGTATAAATGTGAATTAATGATTGGGATTCTTTCAATTTTTCAAAAAAAAGCTGTTTAAGATGATTTAAATCCTTTTTTAATTTGGATAATTTCTTTGTAATATTATTCATATTTGATGTGTTAAATGAGATCTTAATTTCAAAATTAATAATATATATTAAATTATCAAATTAATAATAAATACTCAATTATTAATTCAAAAAGTAAAATATTGATGTGAATAATAATGCATCATCTAAAAATTAATGACTTAAGCTTTAAGTTAGTCGAAAGAATAGCTAAGAATAAAGAGCTATACGGTGCACAGGTAATTAAACTAAGTACTGGCCATACAGTCATAGATATGACAAATTCATCATGGATTGGAGGCAAACTAGTAGGAGAGATTTGCATGGGAGGATTAGGGACAGTAAAGTTTACTAATTACAATTTGGATGAACATTATCTTCCTGCTGTAAATGTTTATACATCTCATCCTATTATATCTTGTATGGCATCACAATTAGCTGGCTGGAGTATAAAATTAAAGAAAGAGATTGAAAAAGATGGGGAAAAAAAAAAGAAAGTTATGTTTCAATCTCTTGGTTCTGGCCCTGCGCGAGCAAAAGCAAAAACTGAGAAAATTTTTGAAGAAATCAATTATACTGATGATTCTGATAGTGCAATTATAGTATTTGAAACAAGAAAAATGCCGAATGAAGAAGTCATGGCAATTGTTTCTGAGAAGTGTAAAGTAGATCCAGAAAAAACTTATGCTGTTTGTGCTCCTACTGCTTGTTTAACCGGTTCAATTCAAGTTGCTGCTAGAATAGTTGAAACTGGTATACATAAATTACATGAAATCCACTTTCCATTAGATATTATAAGAGATGGATTTGGAACTGCACCAATTGCGCCTATAGCTAAGGATGATTTTGCAGCAATGGGAACTACAAACGATTCAATTATAGCTGCTGGTATGACTTTCTACACTATTGAAGCCGAAAAAGAGAGAGAAAATGAATTATTTGAACTTCTCGAGAAAGCTCCTGCAAATCAATCTTCAAGCTATGGAAATCCATTTAATGAAATTTTCAAAGAAGCCAACTATGATTTCTATAAAATAGACCCTGGGTTGTTTGCTCCTGCAACTTATACAATGAATAACATTAAAACAGGCAAATCTATAACCTTTGGAAAATTAAACCAAGAATTATTAAAGCAATCCTATAGTCTAAGTTAATTAAAAAGAAACTTAATTATAAAAATAATTTTTTTTAATATTCTTTAATAGAGTTTTATCTAAATGTTTGTTAGTTCTTCTTGATATTTTAAAATCTCAGCTACTGAAATATCACTATCAAACACAATTTTCTTCTGAATTCCTAAATATGCACAAGCAATATTTGCTGCGGCAGCGATTTCAGCTTTTTTCAGAGTTATTGAGTATTCATCCTGCTGAATTTGATCTTCTTGATAATGGTTTTCTTGAAACCTTCTATCTTGTAGGTGGAAAACCCGACCACTTTTCATTTTGTATAATAATGAACCCATTTTATCCGCAACTTTAAAGGGTAGTTGATTTTTTACTATTACCCTAATGATATTATTAATATCAAAGTAGTTCAATGTATCAAACTTAGCCCGTAAATAGCTTTTTAAATTTTCTGAGTTCTGTTCACATTCTTTTTCTGTCCAGTCGTGAATAGCTAACTTTCTCCTAAAAAATATTAATTCCCAATTAATATTTAGTTCCTTTAAGAACTCTAGTAATTTATCATCATTTGCTTTTCTTGCTTCTATAATAATGTAAAGTTGAAGTCCATAGTATTTATGTTCTTGTTGAAGAAAAAATCCTCTTTGTTGCATAGAGGCAAGAATCAGTAATTTAAATGAAAATATATTATCAGATAAATTCTTTTTCCCACAATTCAAATAAATTACATTTCCTTCTTCACTAATATACTCACTATCTAAAAACCCTAAAATACTTTCACTGTTTTCTTTAATAAAATCTCGTAATCCACTTAGTGTAGGTTTAACATCAAATTTTATTAAATCATTTTCTCCAATAGTAACATAATCATTGTTATTACTCCCCACCGCCAGTTTAATTGAATTGAGTTTTAATTCTTTATCTGCTCCAAATACTTTTTTAAATGCCTTGTTAATTAGAAATACTTCACTCTCTAAAATTTTTAGGTCTGCGATAGAACTCTCATAGGGTTCAGGATCATTTAACATTTTGTTTAAAATAGGAGCTTCTGAAGCATCAACTTCAATTTCATAAGCCTTTGCTAGGTCCTTACGAATGATGCAAACTGCTCGGTTTTTTTTATTATACATTGAAATAGATGTGTGATCATCAATTACCGCCCGAAATTTTTCAATGTATTTACTTTCCGTATTATCCGAACGAGTCCTTCTACGTCGAATTCTTAATCAACTTATAGAAATTTAAAAAAAATTTATGAGTTATTTTAAATAAAAAAATTTAATCTTAAAACCTTATCTAAAAAAAAATATAACATTTCTCTTTTAATTAAATTACTTAGAAAATCTTTAATTTTGTTTAAATATTCTTAAATTTTAAGTTGGAATTAATTTTAATCTAAAAAATCAAAACTAATTATTTACTCTAACTCTGCTTCCAAAAAATAATTATCTCCTTTCTTTATATATACACTTGTAGAACCAAAATTATTACGTATAGTATATTTATCATCTTGGACATCTAAAATTTCAATAGAATAAGATAATCTTCGCTTTTTTAGGATGTCATCAATGATCTTTTTTTCTTCTGTAGGGTCCATATTTATAGGTCATTACACAATCAAAAAAAATCTTATGATTTTAATCACGTTTCATTTCTAATTAAAAATTTCTTTATTAGGAATAAAATCTATAAGATTGACTAATTATTAGGTAAACTAAAGATAAAATAGCCATAAATAAATGCTTGTCAACCTATGAACTTTCTTTTTACTTTCTGCTTTAACTTTTTTGTCTTATTAAAAAATGGTGTATTTTTTAATAAAAGAAATGATTTATTAATTAGACATTCTTTTAATCAAATATTACTATATTTTTAATAAAACTAATAGATTTATCTATTATTCTTAAATACCTCCTATTTTAGGGTAATCTTTCGAGGAAACTCCATGGCAAAGCAGAAGCTTAATATCGGCTTTTTTACCAGTATGTATTCCCAAATCAATGGAACAGCCTTAAGTGTTCGAAATCTCGCTGAATCAATGGCAAAGCATACTGATCATAACATACATGTTTTCGCACCGGGAATTCAAAAACCTAAAAATGGACCGAAAAACCTTCACCTTCATAACTTTTTTGGAGCTAAAATTAGCCCTAAAACCGAATTTGTACTAAGCTTTCCTTTGCATAAATACTTTTTCTGCAATAAAGCATATTTAGATATTGCTCACATCCATACACATGCCACTTTTGGCTCAATGGGTATTAATTGGGCTAAATATCTAGGCATACCTATGGTGGGAACTCATAATAGCCCGATGTCATTTTATACTTCTCAGTACATCCCAGTTTTTGGAAAATTAATTTCAAGAATGGATTGGGTGTGGCGATATGAACGACACGTTTTGGATAAATATGATTTAGTAGTTGTTCCAACGAAATCAAAGAAAGAGTTACTCTTAAAGCAAAGGTTTAAGGAACCTATTGTTTGTTTAACTAATGGTATTCATGATATCTATTTTAATGAGTTAAAGGAAAATGGTATCCGTGATAAGTATGATTTAGGAGATAAAAAGGTACTATTATATGCCTCCAGATTATCTCCCGAGAAACATCAAATAAGTGTTATTAAAACGTTTAGAAAAATCCATAAAGAAGTACCAGATTCTCATTTATTATTAGTAGGGAGCGATGGTCCCTCAACCGATCATGTGAAGAAATTGATAAAGAAAAAGAATTATAAGAATTTTGTATCATATGCAGGGAGAGTCCCCTTTGAAGATTTATTAAAGCTTTATAACACTGTAGATCTTACTTGTTTATGGTCTTGGGTTGAAGCGGAAGGATTGGTACTAATAGAAGCAATGGCTCAAGGAACTCCAAGTGTAGGAGCTAATGCTTGTGGAATTTCAAATGTAATTAGACACGGAAAAACAGGTTATCTTGCTAATAATTTAGATGAATTTAAAGAAAGTGTAGTGAAATTATTAAAAGATGATGATCTTAGAGCAGATTTTGGTGAAAATGCGAAAAAAATTGCTCAAAATTATAGAATTAGTACCGTAGCTAAGACTTGGATAGAGATTTATAAATTTATTATAGAGAATCTATATCCTATGAGGTATTACAGAAAACATAGAAGTTATAGAGTAGAATTAGTCAAAGAGTTTATTAAAGAATTACCTATTGTTAATTTTTAAATTTTTATCAAAAATTAAAATTAAGACGAATTTTACTTAACTTTTTTCTACATTTCTCGCAAAGAGAAATTGATTTTTTATCAATTTCCTCAATATCATTGGAAAAACGCATCACACATGAATTATTTTCACAATGTTCAGAACCTAATAGAAGATGACCAATTTCATGGACTGTTTCTTTGATGACTCTATCATTAAATATATATTGATCATGTTGCCTATTATAAAATGTCTCTTTTAATGTTAATGTTGACACTATAGAACACCGATGCTTTAAGTGAGTCTCTCCAAACAAAAATAAAATATTATTATCTGTACTTGAATATATTGGGAGATTTGTAATAGCAAGTATCATATCAAGAATTTCTTCTTTTCGCCTATTTATCAAAATCTGATAAAATTTATTTGTTGGATGTAGTCCTACTTTTTTATTATTTTTTCTCGTTTTTTCGTATTCATTTTTTACACCCTTATCGAAAAGTTCTTTAGAAAATGTATAATCCCCTAGATTTCGAATATCGTAAAAGAAAGAGTCAAAAATCTGATTAAGATTAATCTTAAGTATTTGAAATAATGAATTTGTAAAATCTCCACAAAATAGAACACCTAAATGACAAGGAAAAACTAATTGCTTTGGAGTTTCTTCAATTAATTCAAATTCATCTTGATGATAAATTCCTATTCGAAATACTAATTTTCTTAATTTATCTTTAAATTTTATTTTAGATAAATTTCGAATATATTTAGATAGTTTTTCTTCGTATTTTTGAAATTTTACCATATTAGAGTTAATTAAGGAATAAATCAATTAAATAATTATTTATAATAATTTCAAGAGATAAAACCCTTAAGAAAAATGTTTTCTTTTTATCAGACTAAATTGTTTTTATTCAAAAGAAAAATCTACACACAAGGATTTAATTTATTATCTATAGGTATTTAAGTAATTAAAGATATTAAAAATTAAAATACAAAGCTTTTATTGAAATCATGTCGGAGATCTCAGAAAACACAAAGAAATTAGAAACAAATGAAGAGAAAGGTTTAGACAAATTAGATAGTAAAGCTTCAGATAGAGAAACTATTGAAAAGGATTTTGTACCTCATTTCTTTCCAACTTATCGAATTAAGAGAAAACTATATCCGCTCCCAATAATCATAGTTGTGGTTATTGCAGGGATTTTGGCCTATTTAACTTATATTGAAGCCGGTGTTCAAATAGATGGAGGCTATTTCTCTGAAAGTGAATTAGGAGCTATTGGTGGTCTATTAAATGGATTAGTATATACTGCTTTGGCAGCAGTCTCTGCTTTTATCATAATTTATTTTGTTAAAAGAAAAGGAATTGATGTTTTAAGATTTATTTTTGGATTAACATTTGGTTTGATTGGATTTTTTCAAACTTGGTTTTTTGGACAAATCATTTTATTTTTAATATTTTATAATTCGCCTAAATTATTTTATTTATTTAATTATGAATTAATCTATTTCACAGCAGTACTTACCATCTTTATACTTTATAAATATTTTAGGTCTGTCTCAATTAATACCAAAAATCTCATAGTTCTTTATATAGGTTTGTTAATTGGCGCGTCTATGGGTGTTTTAATGCCACTATGGACTACTTTAGCTATTTTAATAGGTATATCTTTTTGGGATATATTTGCTGTGCTTTACAAACGTGGACCCATTAAGCAAATGATAGATATTGCATCAAAATCTGATCTAAGTAATAATTTATCAGATAAAGAATTAAAAGAGCAAATTAAAAGAGGCGAGATTGCATATGACACTTCTAAATTAGAAATTGGAATAGGTGATCTAGCTTTTTATAGTATGCTTACTTCTAGTGCACTTGTACAAACAAATAATATAATTGTTATGTTATTTACTGCTATTGCAATAATAATTGGGACTGGAATAACAATTTCAGGATTATCGCGAAATAAAATCTTACCTGGACTTCCAATTTCTATTTTTCTTGGAATTGGCTCTATGTTATTATCTTGGTATATTTTATCAACTATATTTTAATACGAATAATAATTCTTTTGCAGAAGGAAGAATAATTTGAATTGAATTGATCAATAAACCACATTACAAAATCATGACAGATATTAATACGATTGCTGTTATAGGAGCTGGAGTTATGGGTAGAGAAATTGCTCAAGTTGCACTAATGGCTGGTTATGAGACGGTCTTTTTATATAGTAGAACGATTGAAACAATCAATAAAGCAAAAAACTTTATCGAAAACGGTTTAATAAAAATGAAATCAAAAGATATGTTAGATGAAGAGGCCACGCCAGACTTATTGATGAAAAATCTTACTTTAGTAAGGGATATAGAAAAAACTGTTGAGAATGCAGATTTTATAATTGAATCTGTACCAGAAATTATGGAACTCAAGCAAGAAATCTTCAATAAATTAGGAAAATATTCTCCAGAACATGCGGTTCTTGCAACAAATACTTCAACAATGAGCATTACTAAAATTGCCGAGCGTTCAAATAGATCGGATAAAGTACTTGGAATGCATTTCTTCACGCCTATCCCTGTATTGCGCTTGATTGAGTTAGTAAAAGGTAAACAAACTTCCGATGAAACTATTAATATAGCTTTAGATGTTGGAAAAAGTTTTCCTGCGTTGAAAGGTAACAGGTTTCTCCCTGTAATCCAAAAAGATCATCCAGGTTTTATTGTAAACCGCCTTACAATTACTGGTAATCTATATTTAGATTGGCTTTTAGATTATGCCGTGGAAAATCATATTCCACTGGAAAAAATAGATGCCGATTTTGGAGATATAACATACTTAGGACCATTTGCAAAAATGGATTATTTTGGGCTCGATACTGTTTATAATACCAAGAAATATTTTGCGGAAGTGCTTTCTCCAGAGTTTGCTCCGGGAAAAACACTTACAAAACTCGTTAATGAAGGTAATCTAGGGAGAAAAACTGGAAAAGGATTATTTGAATGGAAAGAAGGAAAACCAATAATCGATATGAGTAAGAAAGCGAATATTTTCAGTACAGAATTGTATATGGCAATCCAATTAAACGAAGGTTGTCGCCTTTTAGAAGAAGGTGTTGTATCCGGGTACAAAATAATTGATAAGACCATGCTTGCTGGTATGGATATACCGGGACCTTTTAGCGCTGGCAAAAGAAATTATCAGAAATGGACTAAATTATTGGAAGATTTTGTGGAGAAAAGTGGAATAAAATATCTTAAACCGTGTGCTTTATTGCAATCGGGCGATTTTATTAAAATGAAAGAATAAATAAAATTTATTAATTTAAACCTCAAAAATTAAATAAATAATTAACTATTATTAAAGCATTAATCCCCATAAAATTTACATTTTCTGGTATTTCTATGGCTAATTTGTTCAATTATGAAGAACATCTGAAAAAGTTAAAATATTCAATTCCAGAAGTACAAGCTGTAGCGATAATTACCAATGAAGGTATGCCCATTGCTTCAATACTTCCTCCGGAAATAGATGATGTAAAAATATCAGCCATGACTTCCGCACTTTTATCATTAGCAGAAATGACCGTTATTGAAATGGAGAAAGGAAAGTTTGATCAATTGTATATTGAGGGACGAAATGGTTATTTATTATATTTACAAGCAGGTCCAAATGCGGTTCTTGCCGTTTCTACAACTAAAGAAGTTAACCGAGGATTAATATTTTTAGAATGTAAGACTACAGTAGAAAAAATCAATCCTATGCTTACTTTACAGATTTTATCAACCAAGGCAGTAGAAAAAATATTATCTTTAATGCATCAAAAAAAAGAAGAAATAATAGAAATTGAGAGAAAAGATCTTACTGAATTATTTACTGATGAACTAATACAACAAGATGATTCAGATAAATTACCGATTGTGAATTCTTCTTTAAAGTCCTATTTTGAAACGAGGGGTATTAAAATAGAATATGATGGTAATTTAATCAAATTTCGAAAATAAATTTCTACAAAAAGTGATTGATTAAATCCATAAATCGATGGATTTTTCTTTTAAGAATTCTGGTATTTTTTGAATCTTATTTTCACTAATATCTAAATACTCTAAGGAGTCTAATTTTCTCATAGTCTCAGGGATATGTTTAATTTGGTTTCTCATCAAATCTAAGTTTTTCAAAGATTCTAATTTTCCAATAGCCTCTGGAATTTGTTTTATGTTTTGATCTCTTAATATAAGTTCTCTTAAGAACTTTAAGTTGCAAATTTGCTCAGGAAAAATACAAGTTTGAAAAATGGGGTACCCATATAGGTAAATCCCTAAGATATGTCCTTTTGGATCAATCTTATAATTGCATGCATAATGCGTATATATACGATCATCAAGTTCAGATTTCTTAAGGTTCATTCCTGTGAAAAATTCTAATAATCCTAAAACAGGAGCTTCTGAGGCAATCACTCCTTCTTTGATATACTTTTTAGAAAAGTTCTGTTTTGCAAGCTTGAATAAAGAGTCTGGAATTTTTTTTAACAGAACATTGTTGTTAAGGTTAAGCTTATTTAATGATCTTAATCTTTCCCATTTTATTTCTGGGATAATTTTAAAATTATTCCAATCTAAATATAATGATTTGAGTTTAGAGAGAGCCTCAATTGATTCTGGTAAAGATATTAAATTATTATTCCATAAATTTAAATGTTCTAATTTTGAGAGTAAACCAACAGAATGGGGGATAGTGTTTATTTTCTGACCAGCTAGATCAAGAGCTAAAATATGACCCTTACTTTTCGGGGGGTTATAGAACCCGATCTTCCGATCTTTGTTTATTAGACTTTCTATTTCTAATAAGAATTCTGATTCTTCCATAACAAGATTATAGACTTTTACAAGTTTAGAGGTTAATTCTTCTTTCAATACCTCAGAAAATTGATTTTTTTGATTCTTCAAAAAATCAAAAAATGATTTCAATACTAATATTGAATTATCATTTTGTATCATAAACTTTAATGGATTTAAACTTAA
>JBHLNY010000067.1:0-13171 GCA_048941065.1 Promethearchaeota archaeon | reverse complement strand
TCATCCTCATTGGGATACCCGCTATAATTAGCATTTTGCAGGGACTTAATATTATATAAATTATAGGTCTAGCTTAGCTATATTTAAAATTTAATAATTTAAATGAAATCTAAAAATTACTAACGTATTTTGATAAGTTTCTCACAAATATATTGATTTAAAATATGAAAAGTTGAAAACTTTAAATATATGTTAAAATGAACATATAATTGACATATTTAATTTAAATATAAATTTAAAAAATTATTTAAAAAAGTGATCCAAAATATGGAACAATTAACAAAAAGAATAATAGCCATCGTATTAATTGCAGTTATAGGTGTTGGGATTGGCGTTGGAGCATGGTTCCTTCTTGCTGAGGAAGAAGTCGGCGGATATAAAACCCCAGGAGCTCCAAGTGGGGTTCCTGATGATCATATCATCAAGATTGGACACCTTGGAGATACTGGAGATATAACAGGAGAAGGTGCTTATCAAGGAGCATACTTAGCAATAAAGCAAATAAACGAGCTTGGGGGTGTTGTATTAACGGGTGACCCTGATCACTACTATTTCGGAATCATATCTGAAAATACTAATGAAGCTGCTCCCTATTTAGACGTTACTGAGGGAGACTTAGCAGCGCAAAAAATGATGACCCAACATGATCCTGACTTTGTAATTGGAGGATTTAGAACAGAAGCAGTAATGACATATCGGGAAAGGGTAATGGACGAGCATAAAATCTTCATAAATATTGGCGCAGCAACAGATTCATTCTGTGCAAGTGTTGGTAGTGATTATAATAGGTATAAGTATTGTTTCCGTACAATGCCTATTAATTCTTCATCTTTGGCGAAGGAAATTGTTGAATTTTATGCTTTAGCGCTTAAACCTGCCATGGAGGCAGCATTAGGCGTAACCGTAGATAAAGTTGCAATTATAAGGGAAGATCTTGAATGGACTGTACCCATGGCATATATTTTGAAGGGTATATATGTCCCTTATGGATACTGGGGGTTAAATTATAATCCTTGGTTTAATTTTACCATAGTGGATGAAATAGCCTATCCAATCACAGCTACTTCAACAGATTTTACTGGATATATAAACCAATTTACATCATCTGGTGCCCAAGTAGTTTGCCCTATTATATCAGCGCAAGGTGGAATCAAAATGATGACTCAATATAACAGTCTTCAACCCGATTATATGATTGTAGGAATAGATGTAATGTCACAGTTAGGAGATGATCCAGATGATAAAACAGGCTACTGGTACAATACAGAAGGAGGCTGCATCTATGAAATAATAATGCAATCGACAACACGCAAGAATAAGACTACTCAAACAGTAGCAATGTGGGATGCTTATAGAGACTTATGGAATAAAGATCCTCTTTATACAGCAGTAGGGGCTCATGGAGCCATCAATATGATAGCCTGGGCGATCAATGCTACCGGTACCCTCTATTCTGATTCTATCGTAGCTCAATTAGAGACGATAACAAAAACTAATACAATGGAAGGTGCTGGGGGCAATATAGGATTTAATCAATATCACGACTTAATTGAAGGTTATAATGCAATTACCGGGAAAATTTATTCTGTTACTTTATGGGTACAATGGCAAGCAGGTGGAACAAAATCAGTTGTCACATCAGGAGGTCATATCTATCCTGAATGGATTGTAGATACTCCTATAGAAGTTCCACCATGGATGTAAATTATCAAATGCATCAGATTTGTTTACTTTTAACTCTATTTTTTTTTTTAAAAATTTGTAAAATATAATCATAAAAAAATTAAAATTATAAATATCACAAGATTTAAGTTATATTAATTAAAATAAAGTATAATTATCAAAATTCCCGAATAAATAACTATAAAATTAAAAGAATGTGAATTTATATGGTTGATGAACTTACTACAAATCTATTATCTGTATTACTTTTTGGTTCGGTGCAAGGAGCTGTTTTTGCATTACTTGCTTTAGGTTTTTCGTTAGTGTATGGCGTAGGGGGTGTGTTAAATTTAGCGCATGGTGGATTTTATTTAGCTTGTATGTATACATTTTATTGGTGCATCAAGATTTGGGAAATAAGCTTACCGATAACTATAATTATTACGTTAATAGTAATAATATTGATTACAATACTTACATTTTTATTACTGATAAAACCTCTTCAGGATTCTGCAGTTGGTGTTCTTCTCGCTACCTTTTCATTAGCATTCTTTTTTGAGCAGCTGGTAAAAGTACTGCCATGGAGTGATTCACAAACACATTGGGTTCCTTCTATAGTTGAACAACCAATTGAGGTTTTTGGTATTAATTTTCCTTTCCGATATGTTGTTACAATAATAGGATCTATAATTCTTGTAGTATCGCTTTATTTTTTCATCAAAAAATCAAGGATCGGGAAATCAATTCGAGCAGTTGCTCAAGATCGTGAGGCAGCCCAGCTCATGGGGATTAATGCAAATATGGTCATTATGTTAACGTTAGTAATTTCAGGATTTCTTGCTGCTATGGCGACCTTTTTATACGGTGCTGGAGAAGAAGTAACTCCTGCTATGGGTTGGGGTTTTCTAACGACATCATTTGCAATTGTTGTTCTAGGAGGCCTGGGAAGTATTCCCGGAAGCATACTTGGCGCTTTTCTTATTGGATATGCAAGAACCTTTTGTAGTTATTTCATAAGTACTCAATTTGCTGAAATATTTCCTATTATTATCATTATAGTTATGCTTTTATTTAGACCCCAAGGACTTCTTGGAAAAAAGGAGGTGGAATAAAACTTTGCCAAAAAAAATTCGAACTTTACTACACGTTTATAAAGAATCAATCAAAAATTTCTTTCCAACATTAGGAAGAGGGACAAAAAATTTAGTTAAAGACCTACCCAATCAGTTTAATAATTTTAAAAATCGAATTTTCACCTTTAAAGGGGGTTTAACCATTTTTTGTCTAATCATATTAATAATCTTTCCATTTCTCCCTGATATCGAACTTTATGCTAGTATTTTAAAGCTTGCAATGATTATGACAATTTTTGCTGCGAGCTGGGATTTATTGGCAGGATTTGTTGGACAAGTGAGTTTTGGTCATGCAATTTTCTTTGGAATAGCAGGATATACTGGAGCACTATTAATTCAAAACGAGGGAGTTCCTTGGTTTTATGCTGTGTTTATTGGAGCATTAGTAGCAGTAGGGTTTGGTTTGATTATTGGAATACCGAGTTTAAGACTAAGAGGACCATACTTAGCATTAGGAACCCAAGCTTTTGCCTTGATTGTTTTTAACTTAATGTTAACTGAAGAGGTAATATATGGGATCCGTACTCCTTACCGCGCTTTAGAATATGTTCCGCAATATTTTATTTTAATGGCTTTCATGATAATTTCACTTGCAATTATGCTTATAGTAGTTAAATCAAAAATGGGGACTATATTTCAATCGATCCGTGATGATGAGATTTGCGCTGATGCTTCAGGTATCAACACAACAAAATATAAGTTAATCGGATTTATGATTAGTAGTTTCTTTGCTGGGCTTGCAGGGAGTCTTTTTATGGTAGATATTGGAAGCGTAAGTTATGCAAATTTTCAGCCTTTATATTCATTTTACGCAATTATTATGGCTGCTATAGGAGGACTTGCTACTATTACCGGAGCTGCGCTAGGGGCATTTATTTTTTATATACTTCGGGAAGTATTTAGTGAACTTTTTACGAATGTTATAGCCATTGAAGCACTTAAGGATCATGGTCCGGTATTAGCTTTCTCACTTTTCTTAATAATTGTTATACGTTTTGCTGAACGAGGTATCATGAGACCTGCTATGGAGCGATTAAAAGAACTATTTGATGTTTTAATGGGGAGATAATAAAATATTTAAATTTTGAAGAAAAATTAAATGAATGGTGTTATAAAGAATGGGAATAATACTTGAGATTAAGAATGTAACTAAAAAATTTGGTGGTTTAACAGCAGTTAATGACATGAGTTTTGAAATAACACGAGGGGAATTTGTTGGTTTAATTGGTCCTAATGGTGCTGGTAAAACGACATTATTTAATATCATATCAGGATTTGAAAAACCTAATGCAGGATCAATCATATTTGATGGAATTAATATTACTGGACTACCACCTTTTCGAATTGTAAATTTGGGTATTTCTAGAACATTTCAATTAGTTAGATCATTTCGTTATTTAACGCTTCTTAAAAATGTTTCCGTTGCATGCCTTTCCCAAAGGGGAAAAGAAATATCCAATATTATCGGAATTGATAATTATGCAAGTACACTTCTTAGTTCAACAGGTCTCGTAGACAGAGCTAGATTGCCCCCAGTTATTTTACCTCATGGTGATTTAAGAAGACTAGAAATAGCTAAAGCTCTTGGCTCTAATCCTCAATTACTTCTTCTTGATGAACCATTTAGTGGGCTATCTCATGAAGAGTCAGAAGGGATAACATCTTTAATTAGAGAACTTAGTACCGAAGGGGTAACAATCTTCATAACTGGGCATGTATTACGTGAATTGATGCATATAGTTCCAAGAGTGATTGCTATGCATCAGGGAAAATTAATTGCTGATGGGCCTCCAAGGGAGGTTGCGAGCCATAAAATTGTACTTGAAGCTTATTTAGGGAGAGGTGAAGAATTTGCTTGAAATAAAAAAGATTTATCATTATTATGGTAAAGCCAAAGCGCTTGAAGAAATTAATTTAAAAGTCGAAGAAAAAACTCTGGATTCGGTTATTGGACCGAATGGAGCTGGGAAATCAACCCTTCTTAGAGTAATCTCTGGTTTAGAAGAACCTGATAGGGGAAGAATAGAATTCTTTGGTGAAAGGATAGATGAATTAAAAGCTCATAAAATTGCCAGAAAAGGAATTGCTCATTGTCCAGAACGCCGTAGATTATTTTATGATATGACTGTTAGGGATAATCTAAAGATGGGAGCCACTACATTAAAAGATAAGAAAAAGTATAAAGAATTATTAAAATTTATTCATGAAATCTTTCCTCGTCTTAAAGAAAGAAAAAAACAACGAGCAGGTACATTAAGTGGAGGAGAACAACAAATGCTTGCAATAGCACGAGCTCTTATTGCAAATCCTAAACTTCTGTTAATGGATGAACCGTCCTTAGGATTAGCTCCAAAAATTAAGAACACTATTTTTGAAGCAATTCAAAAAGTAAAAGAAGAGGGTACCACTACACTATTAGTTGAACAAGATGCAGTATTAGCTATGGATGTTTCTAAAAATATTTATGTTCTTGAAGAGGGAAAAATAGAAATGAGGGGAACAAAAGCAGAACTTGAAAAAGAACCTAAAATAAAGAAAATTTATTTAGGAATCTGAGGTGATTTGAATATGTCTGCTCCGTTAGAAACATTATTGAGAGACGCCAGGGTGGATTTAGTACTTGCAAGAATCGAAAAAGACCCTTCTATTATAGAAGAAGTAATCTCCCATTTAGATAGCAAAATTAGATCTATACGATTTAACTCAATATTCGTTTTAGGTGAATTAGGGCAAGATTCAGAATCAGCAGTTGCTAAAATAACTGAATGTCTAAAAGATGAAGATTGGAGCATCTGTCGAGAAACAGCTAAAGCATTAGGAAAAATAGGAAATGTAGCAAAACAAGCGACAACAGAATTAGTAAAATTATTAAAAGATAAGGAAAGCTCAATTCGAAAAGAAACAGTAATAGCTCTGGGTAAAATTGGTCACTCTTCCCAAGAATCGATTATTGGCTTAATTAACTCCTTGAAAGATGACAATGAGGATATTCGAAAAGAAGCAGCTAAAGCACTAGGAGATCTTGGTTCTGATGAATATAATTCCATTTCAAGTTTGATGGAAAGTCTTAAAGATATGAGTTGGGCTGTAAGAACCGAATCTGCTCAAGCAATTAGCAAAATTGGTAAAGGATCAATAAAAGCAGTTCCAACTTTAATTAAAGCTATGGGAGATATGGATTGGAGAGTGAGATACAGAGTTATGGAAACTCTTATGCAAATAGGAGACCCAGTTATTCCATATCTTCTAGAACTTTTAAATCGTAGAAAATCTATCCTTAGAAGAGGAGCGGTAGAAACGCTAGGTGAACTAAAAATTGAGGATCCTAAAATAATTAGCATTCTCTCAAAAGCCCTAAAAGATAGAAATAGTCATGTTCGTAGTAAAGCTGCTGATGCTCTTCGCAGTATAGGTAAAGCCGCTATTCCCTCATTAATAAAAGAGTATGAAAAAAGTTTTTTCATAGAAAAAGATTATGAAAAAGCTATTCTATTAATTTCTGCGATTGGTGGAATTGGGACAGCTGCTCAAGACGCAATACCAATTTTAATTAAAAACTTAAAATTAAATAGAAGAAAAATTAGAAAAAGATGAGGAGATTTTTATTTTAAATGAAAAAAAATACAAAATAAAAAAAAAATTAATTCACGAAAATAATATTGGATTATTTTTTTTTATACTTGGATGTATATATCTTTTTATCGGACTATTTATCAATTTATATTCAGATTATATAGCCGAACGTTTTCATACTCAAACACTTACTTTACAGATTTTTTATATAGCCGGTGCAATCCTTTTTGTAATAGGTGTTTATACTAGATATGATTTATTGAGATTAAAAAGGGAGATTAAAGTGGAAATAGCAAGAGCTTTAGGAAAAATAGGAAAAGACTCGGATGATACCGTTCTTGCATTACAAGAAGCGTTAAGTGACCCAAGTAGTAAAGTACGCAGAGAAGCTGCCCTTGCTTTAGGTAAAATCGGACCACCTGCCAAACTAGCGATTTCTGGATTAATTAATCTATTAATGGATAAGAAACCTGATGTTAGATGGAGAGCATCTGAAGCATTAGGAATAATAGGAGTTAATACAGAAGAAGTCATTTCGAGTTTAGAGAATTTAATACATGATGAATGCGATTATGTATGTGAATCTGCCATTAATGCTCTTGATAATCTGACAGAAGAATAGCTTAAACAAATTTAATAGTTATCAAAAATAATACAAAGTAATTAAATATAAAATCACAAAACATGTTTCGAGGTAAATTAATAAAATGAGTGATGACCCATATGCAGAAAAACCTTGGGTAAAAAATTATGATGAAGGAGTTCCCGCCCATATTGATTATCCTGAAATTAATGTTTATGAGTTTTTGGATAATTCAGCAAAAGATTTTGGTAGTAGAACAGCTATTTGGTTTTTAAAAAATAAAATCACTTACAAGAAATTAAAAGACATTACAGAAAGACTAGCTACTGTTCTCATTGATTTAGGTTTGAAAAAAGGAGAGGTAGTGGCAATTATGATACCCAATTTTCCTCAATTTATTATAAGCTATTATGGAATTTTGAAAGCAGGTGGAATTGTTACCGCATGCAGTGTTCTCCACACAGAACATGAATTAGCTTATCAGTTAAACGATTCAGGAGCAGAAATACTCATAGCTTGGGACCAACAACTCGATAAAATAAATAAAATTAGAGATAGAACGCGTCTTAGGCATGTAATTATCACAAATGTCTTAGATTATGCACCTATGGCACCAAGAAATCCACCAGAACTAGCTGGAGCAATGCAATTTCTTAATTTAATTGAAAAAACGAAACCAAATCCTCCTAAATTTGAAACAAATGCTAAAGAAGATTTAGTATGCCTTCAATATACTGGAGGGACAACAGGGTTACCCAAGGGAGCAATGTTGACACATTATAATATCATATCAAACTGTACAGCTGTAGCAACATGGGCTGGTGAATTTATGAGACGAGGTAAAGAAACTATTCTTACTAATTTACCGTTATTTCATATCTACGGGCAAACAGTATGTATGAATTTACATATTTATAATGCATCAACAATAGTCCTAAATCCCGATCCTCGAGATCAAAAATCCTTATTCGAAATGATAAAATCAACACATCCCACAAATTTCCCAGGAGTGCCAACAATGTATATGCGCTTATTAGAAAGAGATGATCTTGAAGATTATTCTAAAGATTTAAAGTCTATTAGAGTTTGTAACACTGGAGCTGCTCCAATGCCCCCAGAGGTTCAGAAAGAATTTGAAGAAAGAACTGGGGGGATAATACTTGAAGGATATGGATTGACAGAAGCCTCACCAGTTACACACACTAATCCCTTTTCTGGTCAAAGAAAAGTCGGTTCTGTTGGAATGCCAATTCCGGATACAGATGTTAGAATTGTTGATATTGATGACTATTCTATTATTAAACCAATAGGAGAAGAAGGGGAGATAATAATAAAAGGACCTCAGATAATGAAAGGATATTGGAATAAACCAGAAGCTAGTGCTGATCAATTGAAAGATAGGTGGCTCTTAACCGGAGATATTGGAAAAATGGATGAAGATGGATATTTTTATATCGTTGATAGAAAGAAAGACATGATAAATGTTAGCGGATTTAAAGTTTATCCCAGAGAACTTGAGGATGTATTATTTGAACATGATTCAGTTGAAAATGCTGCCATTATAGGTATCCCTGATCCAGATATCCCTGGAAGTGAAAAGGTCAAGGCGTATATAGTATTAAAAGATGGTTTTAGCGAAAACGAAGAAATGATAAGTGAATTAAAAGAATTTTGTAGACAAAACGTAGCCCCTTATAAAGTTCCAAAGTTCATTGAATTTCGTAAAGAACTGCCAGAAACATTAGTTGGTAAAGTCCTTAGGAAGGATTTAAAGGAAATAGAAGCTAAGAGAAGAGGAGAAGAAGTATAATACAAATGTAAATTCGTATTTCTATTTTTATATCTTTTTAACAAACTTAATATCTTATTTTTTTTTGTTTATCGACATTTAAATATGAATTTGATACTATATAGTCAATTTAATTAATTTTAACTAAATTTTTTTATTAAAATTAATTAAAATATAATTATGCTAATTTTTTTAGAGAATTTAATTGAAACTGAAGGAGATAAGAACGAGATATACTTAATTCCTCGTCCTAGATATTTTAAAATGAATAAAGAACAAAAACTAAAGATTATCGAGCAAACAAAATTATTTACAGACTTACCAGATGATTATTTATTTATTATTGAGCAATTTCAACAAAAATTAAAATTTTTAGGCTTAAATCAAAAATTAGAGATCGTGAGAATTCAAGATCTAGAAATCTTTCCAGAGATTAAATTATTTTTGAACCATACCATGAAAGAATTTCCAGAATCATTTTTCAATAAAATTTCAACAAAAATGAATTATAAAGAACAAGGATATATTTTAATTTCAAAAGATTCAAAACTATTTATTCAAGCGGATAATCCACAAGGGATATTTTATGGAATTCAAACATTAATTCAATTATTAAACACAAGTAAGGATAAATTAACATTAAATAAAATAAGAATATTAGACTTTCCAGTTCTTCAAATTAGAGGTATCTCAGATGATATTTCAAGAGGTCAAGCACCAACAATCAAAAATTTAAAAAAATTCATTGAAGAGTTAAGTCATTTCAAAATAAACCAATATTATTTAGTTTATATGCTAGATATGTTTCAATTTACAAACCATTCTGAAATCGGAAGACAGAGAGGTGCTTATTCAAAGCAAGAAATTATTGAATTAGTAAATTTTGCTGCAAAAAGATTTGTAGAAATAATACCAATTTTTCAAACAATAAGTCATTGGCAAAACATTTTACAACATCCTGATTATTGGAAGTATGGAGAATTTCCAGGTTCAAGTTGTTTAAATCTAGCAAATGAAGAAATATATGAATTGCTGGACGATTTAATTGGCGAATTAAGCGAAGCATTTATATCAGAATATTTTCATATCGGAGCAGATGAGAGTTGGGATATTGGTAAAGGGGTTTCGAAGAATCTTATTGAAGAAATTGGTATTGCTAAAGCATATCTGAACCATTACAAGAAAGTCTATGAAATTGTAAAAAAACATGGTTATAAAAAAGTAATTATTTATCATGACATCCTCTATAAATTCAAGGAGGTGCTCAATGCATTACCAAAAGATATGATAATAATGTATTGGAAATATGACACAAATAAAAACCATCCAATTATAAAAACAATTAAAAAAGCTAACCTTCCTATAATTGTAAGCCCTTCAATAATGAACTTTAATCGAATTTTTCCTTCTATTGAGAAATATGAAAAAAATATTATAAACCTTATAAAATATGGTTATAAAAATGAAATAATTGGAGAGGTTACATCAAGTTGGGGCGACTATAGAAATAAAGAAATAAGGGAGAATCGGTTTTACGGTTTTATTTTTTCAGCTGTAGTCGGTTGGGACCCTATTTCAGAGATTAATATGATTAATTTTTGGAAAGGATTACTTTTACATTTTTTTGGAATAGTCGATAATAGGCTGATCCAAATATTTGGTAAAATTCGGGTAATACAAGTTAAGAGATTACTACATACATCCCCCAGAGGGTATTATAATCATTTCTTTGCTCATCCCTATAATAAAAATACTTCTAGATATAGAAAAAATATAAAAATAACTGGATTTGATGATTTGATTATTGATATGGATAATTTTATAAAATTATGTGAAGAATTAGACCCATATATCCTTAAAAATAAAATAAATATCAAAAATCTTGCATTTATTGGTAAACATATTAAGTTCTATTGTAAAAAAAGGATAAATTCTAAAAATATCTTTATTTTTTACGAAAAAAAAGTAACAAAGGATATTCAAAATCAAATAATAAAAACGGTTGTGGATTTAAAGGAAGAATTGAAGGATCTTTTGATGGATTATGAGACTTTATGGTTAAATTGTGCCAAAAACGAAGGATTAGATGCAGTAAAGCAAAAATATACGTGGCTTTTAAAATTTTATGAAAATAAAATAGAACAACTTAAATCCAATGAAGAATGGCAAGAGAGTAATATTCCAAGCGAATTAATATATTTAGATGGAAGTAATTTGCATAAATGTTATACAACCTATTATAAAAAAGTAATAAATATTAATGAAACTGTTAACGATGCCCATTTGCAGGTAATTGCTGGAACTTTTGCTAAGATTTATATAAATAACCAATATATAGGAAATGTTTTAACAAGACATTCATTAGATGTTATCCCTATAGAAAATAATATTCAGATCTTTAATATTAAGGAATACCTAAAAGAAGGAGAGAATTTAATCTATATTAAGAATACTGATTATATAGGAGGAGTTGGACCACTAAATATCTATGGGGAAATTAAATTGCAATCAGGTAAATTAATTGAAATTAAAACAGATAAGACTTGGTTGGGCTCAAGATACGAAAATGGGAATTGGACCCACGTTAAAAGCTTTGGTAAGCCCCCTAAAGCTACTGGAGGATTAAGTTATCCTGATTTTAAGAGAAACTTACCTTCAAGATCATACGATTCCATGCCATTCTTAAATACATTATTGAGTAGAATATCTAAAAAATACTTCTGGCTTATTAAAATAGTAATTAAACTTTTAAACCGATATGATATATTAGAATAAAGTACTTTTAGGAGAAATTTCTTTCCTTCCACTTTTTCATAAAATCTTTGAAAGCATCATCGTTAATTCCAAGCTTGTTCATTTTATCATCTGAAATTTTTTGATCAGTGGAAGCATTCTTTTTAAAAGATAATTCCCAATCATAAAATGAAACTGAATTTGATGATACTGCTTTTGACATGATCTTACAATTGTTCTTATACCAAATAAATCAATACAGAGTATTGGTTTTTTAATAACCAAAAAAGTAATACAAATTAGTATATTTAGATGTAGACTATTAATCGAAAATTCGTACGGAAAGAACGAAATTGACAATACTGTGAGTTGGAAATGCGAGTACATCATGAAATTTATCTTAATGATCCAAGGAAGCCAAATCCAGAAAATATGAAAATTGTTATAAAGCAACCTTTTAACTTTTTTTACTCTTAAAAGAGATATTAAAATTTATATACTCTGAGATTTTAGTAATTTTAAATAACTGATATATTCGTGGTTAAGAAAATGCTTAATGATGAAAAAAGTAAACCCGAAAAAATAAATGTCAGAGACTGGATTGTTCTTAGCACAGTAATGATCGGTGCCGTATTAACGATTCTTGCTTTAATTTGGTCTAATCCTCCTTTGGAGGGAGGAATTGGTTCAGTAACATTTTTATTGATGCTTTCATTTGTATTTTTCGTAAATTCAGTAACCACTAATTCTAAAGCTCATTTTGAAGCTAATTTAGAAAATTTCAACGAAAAACGTATTAAACGATTTGTCATATTTGCTGAATATTCATTTGGTCTTGGTTTTACCTTAGTAATTACTGGTTTTTCCATTCTAGGCTACAAATACTTATTAGATAATTTTGGTCGGGAGTTGATTGTATTAATCCTTCCTATAGTCTTTCTAGGTTCTGCATGGGTAATCATTTTTATTTACAACATAATTAATTATATTGGTAGACCATTCAAAGCTATACGTAATCTGAAACGTAACCTCTGGATTTTATTAGAATTGGTATGCTTAATTCTAATAGTATTCGATTTTTTTGAAGTTTTCTCAATTCCCTAATCTTTTTTTTTAAAGTCAAATAAAACACGATAAATCCTTTTGAATAGATTTCTTGTTATAGTCAGAGGTCAATAATTCTTCAAGCTCGGGGAACTCAAATGGAAAAATATTCTCAAAAGCTCTTTTTAGCAATTCGACATATTTTTTTCTGTCATATTCGTGCTTATTTTTATCATATAGATCTGAAAGGATAACCTTCTTTTCAGGAAAATTAGGACCTGCTTCTGCATTAAGAATAATATATCTCACATTTTTTCCAGCAGAAGCCACTACCCCAGATCTCTCTAATTGTCTTGCGGCTACTGCTTGATAGGAATTCACCTTATATTTAGAAGGGCTACGAGATATTTTTTGACGAATTGTAAGTTCATCTCTCAATACGCAACCAGAATACACGCGCTCTGCATACTCATAGAGCTTCTTCTTTGCTTTTGGAATTCTCTCTATGAATTGTTCAACGGTCTTAGCACCTTGAAATACATCAATGAGTGCATATTGAGCATCTTTTACAATTTTAGGCATATCTCTGCGTCTAACCTCAATACCCCTCACTTTTACTTCACCATCACTCTTTATCCCCCAATAATGACTAAG
>JBHLNY010000355.1:0-3231 GCA_048941065.1 Promethearchaeota archaeon | reverse complement strand
CCTTGACGAGAAATAGCTTTGAATACATTACTGTATCTCATCATTTCTGGTCTTAAAACACTTGGAGCTTCTTCAATCGTAAAAATTATTATTGGTAATTCGGTAGGATCCTTTACAATATTCTGTGCTTTTATGTAAATATCATTTATTTTATTCCTGTAATTATCATAGAAGTTCTTAGGAAGTGATTGACTTAATTTTTTCTCTAAAGTAGTTATATCAGTTGAGGATTTTAGAGCTTTTCGAATATCAAATAAAGTTCTAGCTAATACTCCATTAAATAAGAATTGCTCTAAATCTGCAATCATAGATACATTAAAAACGATTAAGCCTCCCTTTTCTAATTTATATACTATTTCAGATAATTTACTACTAGCATTAGATTGAAACATATCAGAGTACTCTAACCAATGCAGTCTCCTTCTGATTGCTGCCATTGTCTTATCATCATGACTCCCTGGAGGTTTATATCCATCAGTTAAAAGGTTTTCAATATAATTGTCCTGATCACTTCTATAGGCGGAAAATATTGCCCCTATCTGCAAATCGTTAAAGGAGCCAGTAGCAAAAAGGTCTTCGGGTTTAATTTCTTGGTAATTAATTATACACGGTTCAGCCATGCTTTTTATTTCTGCAGGTGGTATTCCTTTATTTGGGTAAAGATAAAACCAATCACCAAATAATTCTTTGTTAAATTCTGTAGTTTTACATATATCATAAATTCCATACTCTTTACATCCTAAGGCATACTCATCATGCATATCAATTGCTAGCATACTGATCTTTATACCCTTCCCATTAAGTATAACTTTGGCATTATGTTGTAATAATCCATCGATGAATACTTGATTTAGATTAGATTTTCCCATACCTGTTGCTCCTGCTATAAAAAAGTGAAACATGAGAAATTTATACGGAAAGTAAACATTTACATTTGACTCAGATGCTAATTGACCCATAAAAATTCCATCTGGTGTGAAAATCTTTTCTAAAAAGGAAGCCTTATCATCTTGAATTTCAGATACTTTCATAGAATGAGGTTTTAATACTCCACTTTCCATAATATCCTCAATAAAGAAAAATACATTAGTACTGAGGGTTTTTTCTTTCTTGGTTTTTTTATCTCTTTCAGTACATATTATGGGTCGTCCTTGAATAACATATTGTAATTCCAATTCTAATAGATCTGTAATGTATTTGGTTATCTCTACATTTCTTAACTTTTGACGTGTAATAACATAATCAGCAATAGTTTGAACGTTTAAAATTTGAATTATGATAGTGTACTCTTTCTTATTTTGATCATCTTCTGCCTCTAATTTTAAGAAACCATGAAGGTGTACGTACTTTTCATAGAAAACCTCAATGGTGCTTTCTATAGAATTAATTCTAATAATCATTTTAAAGCTCTCTCATTATTTTCATCAATTATAATATAAATTATTCAATCAATCTAAATAAAAAATTATATTAATCTATGCTTAGGTTTTAAATAGTTTTTATTAAAATTATTAATTGATTTACAATTTAAACTTCCATGGCTTAATAAATTTAGTAGATTATTGTTTAGATGTTATTAATCATGTAAGCTTTATAGTGTGAAAACCTAAATATTTATATATTAATTAAAAGCAAGTATATCTATTGACAAAAATCAAAGTGATTTAATTAAATTATATATTCTGTGAATTTAGATGGATGATAAATTAAGCATAAGACTAATAATTTTTTTTTCTGCAATAACCATTATATTTTATCTAATATCCCCATTCGTTTTTAGATATCATGAATATATTCGATACTTCTATAATTTATTAACTGTCTTTATTCCATCATTTATAATTATTATAATTTCAGGTTTTGTGGTTATAATAATGTTTTTCTACAAAAATGATCCGAAAAGGAAATATATTCTAAGCCAAAATCTAATTATAGTTCAAATATTATTAAATATATTAGCAGAAGTATTTTCAATATTTCTGATGTTTCCCTATTATATTGGTCTATTTTTTAATTTAGCAGCATTTTTAGTTATCAGAATAAAATTAAATGAATTCAATGAATATGGAAGTGAAAAATTGAAACAAATTGCGAAACCACGAAAAATATTGGTTATTATTCTATTTATCCTTATTATGGTTTTATATATTGTAGTCACATCTATTTTCATCGGGACAATTTTAGTTGCTGACGTTTTATCTACTAATTATTTGGCAATCACACAGCTTTTAAATGTTTTAGACATTTTTGGATATAAGCATTTTAGCTTTATCTCTTTATTCATTATTCCCGCGATTATTGTTATAGGTTTGAATATTAAAACTATTGAAATTAATTACAGATATTTGATGTGTCAAATTTTATCACTTATCTCTGTATTATTTGCTTCTTTCAGTATGGCATTTTTTATTACGTTCTTCTTAATACATTTTATTGGTGTACCACCGCCAAAATTGATGGTTTATCTATTAACACTTTATGGGATTACTTTTATATTAACTTTAGTAGCTTTTATTTTATTAAGTTTAGAAAAACGAAAAACATAAGTTCAAATCCTTTACCTAATTGGATTTATCTTTTTTTTTTCTGGTTTAATTCTGAAATTAAGTCTAGAGCAGATTTAAATTTCGGTTTAAATTTCTTACTTTCTACACCTTTTTGAGACTTAAAGATTACTGAGGATTTTTTATAAACATTAGAATTTAACTCTGAAACGAATTGTGATAACCTAGCTGTATGAGGTCCTTTATAACTTTGAACAATGGCGGGGGCAACAAGATATAATTGATCTTTAGCTCTTGTTAATGCTACATAAAATACTCTTCGTTCCTCTTCAAATGCTTCTGGATCACCTATGACTCTACTAGAAGGAAAGAAATCTTCGCACAACATAGGAATAAAAACAATATTCCATTCAAGTCCTTTTGCTCTATGTATAGTAGATAAGATTAATGGTTCTTCTTCTATGTTTTGTTCTCCTAAACGAACACTTTTTGATTCTAAATTAGACATATTTAAACTTAAATTTTCTAAGAATTTCCTAATAGAGGGGAAATTTTGAGCATATATACTTAATTGATTTAAATCATCTATTCTTTCTTGCCAATTTTCATAATGTGTTCTAATATATTCTTCTAGATTTAGTGTAATTTGCTTTATTACTTCAGCAGGATTATCTTCAGATGTAAAATCTGCAATTTTTTTTATGTGAGATATCGTGTTTCTTACACC
>JBHLNY010000066.1:0-13281 GCA_048941065.1 Promethearchaeota archaeon | reverse complement strand
ACATTTGGTAAATCAATTAGAATTACATCCCCTTTTTTAATCCCCATTCTTGAGAGAGCAGTTGCAAATTGATCTACAGCTAAATCCAGTTCTTGATAAGACATTCGAAAACCTTCAAAATAAATAGCTTGGCTATCTGGAAAAGTATCAGCTGTATTTCTTAACATTTGCCCTAAAGAGATCTTGTCATAATCCACATGTCGAGGAGTTTCAGAAGGCCAGTTTTCCATCCAATATTCCTTGAATTCATCACTCATTTTACATCAATTATGATTTTTTGGTAAATATGAATATTATTCAATCAATCATATTTAAAATTTTAATAAATTAATTTAAAATAATTGAAAATAATGACATGATTATATTCTCATCTTATAAAGGTTTTTATCTGGCACAAAACTCATCATAATTAAATCATCTCTAACTTCCCAACCCAAATTTCGATAGAATTCAACAACATTCTTATTATCCTTTTCAATAAATAAATGGACCTTATGTACACTCATTTGAAGAAATCTCTCATTTAATGCATCTATCAGCATTTTTCCATATCCCTTTTTTTGATAATCTGGATCTATTGCAAGATGATGGACATATCCTCTTCTTCCGTCGAATCCGCCCATTACAACACCTATTACATTTTCATTTACCTTTCCTATTAGAAAAAGCTTAGGATTCCTTTTTAACATTCTTTCGAGTTCCTCCCTTGTATCAGTAGAACCTACACTGATTCCTGTTTTTCTCCACAGTTTAATTATATCTTCATATAATTCCATAGAAAAATTTTCAATTTTCATCTTATTGAGGTATACACCAACCTTTTTAAGTTTTTAACATGAATTAAATTAATTATCAAAGGATTTTATAGATAATTTAGATATATTTTTCCTTATTGCTGTCTTGCTATCAACAATAGCTTTTATATATTCTGATATTTCTTTTCTTTTATTAATATCTGAGGGGATTGGTAAGATTACTTCCATAATACGATTTCCAATCGTAGCTATTGTTCCTTGAACAAATGTAATAGCTTGAATTTGTCTCTGCACAACATCTAAATTCAGTAAATATAGAAGGAGATAAGAATCAATGAATTCATCATTTTTTAAGGTTTTTATTTGGTAAATATGGCTTTGAATTATGATTTTGGTATCTAATTCAGTTATAAATGCTGTTCTTCCAATTAAGTTAGGTCCTCCATCTTTAACTAGAAGAATATCTCCAACTTCAATATTTTGTTTTTTTTTATATTGTTCAAATATTTCTTCACTTGTTTTTTTATGTGAATCTAAATTTATTTCCCAGTTATTTATTTCACTTGTGCGGATAAAAGGGACATCTCCTAAACCATAAACATATGAACCAATCTCATCCCCTCTTGGTAAATGTTTTCCGTTATTTGTATAAATAAGATTGGCTTCTACTATTTCTTTAATTGATTTTAATTGATAATTCTTATCAATAGATAATTTCTTAAGTGTTTTTTCTACTCCCGTATAATAAGTTGGAATAAAAATCATGTTCTTAATTTGGTTAATTTTAGTTTTAAAGATTTTTTGCTCTTCTAAATAATTAAACTCTTTAACCTCTTTTAATTTTATATGCAAATCACTTAGTTCATCATTGATTATTGAATTACCTTCCAGATCTAATTGTTTAGTTCCATTTTTATTTAATTTATATAAAATCTTACCGTCTTTATCATGCCCAACATTATCTACAATTGCGAAATCAATTGAATAGTCCTCTGGTACCTCCTTTAACTTTTGAAAAAATAAAATGCTTGTTTTATTACAGGTATATGGTTGAAAAGTGTTCTGATCTAAAGAAATAATTCCAATTAATTTTCCATTTTGTCCTAAAAATTCCCAGATGTACCTATCTGACGGATTTCCAAAAATTCCTTCAGGTAAAACGATTCCTAATTTTCCTCCTTCCTTAAGTAGTTGAATACATCTCTCAATAAATAGTATCTGAGGGGGTTGTTGTTTTAATAACTTACTTTGCATTTCCCACTTATCATCTCCTATATTTTTCCACATATGCCCTAATTGATAGTTTTTTAGAACTTCTTTATTATCTATAGGGATTTTTGCTCCAAAAGGAGGATTAGTTAAGATATAATCAAAGCTATTATTTTTAATTAAGTTCTTTGTTTTTACGCTATAGCTGCTCGGGTCTAAAGAATCTTCACAGAAAATATTAGACTTTTCACCACTTAAGATCTCTAAATATAACTTACAAATTTTAGTTAAGAATAGATCTTTATCTATACCAAAAAGATTAGATATAATTTTCGTCTTTTTGAAATTGTTTTCTCCTCTTTGATTTTTAAATTCTGAATCAATTTTTGACCATAATAGATCTTTAACTTCAAGCAGGAAGCCACCATGTCCACAAGCAGGATCTAAAACTTTAGAATTTATCTCAGGACTTAAATAGTTTACCATAAATTTAATTACATTTGGAGGTGTGAAAAATTGACCCCCTTCATCTTTTAAAACCTTACTTACAAAAATCTCAAAAGCATCACTCAATATGTCTCTAGAGGATTTTAAGAGAGATATGTATTGCAATTCCTTCACAATCAAATATACAAGTTTTTTATTTAAACGGATTTGTTCATTTTCACCTACAATATCAGGATATTTCTCTTTAACATTTTTCTCGAATAGTTGTTGAATTCTTTCATATACTTCTTCTATTAGTTCACCTTTTTTAATACAAAAATCCAAGATTTCATCATTGCCCTTACTAATTTCATCAGTTAGTTTACATAATAAAAGATTGATAATTTCTTTAGATCTAGTTCTTGTATCTGTATCTGTCTGTTTTAATTTAGCATATAGATGTTGATTTATTGAGTAAAAAGTTTCCTTTAAATTTGGAGATTTTACTAAATCTTTTTTTTTAATACCATACGACTTTATTTCTATAAAATCAGTGATATGAACGGGCATATTATTTATATAATTAAATTTACCTATTACTCTCTATAATCATTAAGATTATTATTATTTTTTATTAAATGAAAATTAATTTTATTTATGTCTCAAAATGATTTAGATTTCGGAGAATACATAGACTTTACTGTAAAAAAACGATTTGGAATTATTACACTTAATAGGCTCCATAGATCAAATGCATTTGATATTGAACAATTTGAATATTTAAGAAAAGCTGTAGGATATTGCCAAAATGACGAGAAAATTAGAGGTATAATTTTAACAAATAATGGAAGTTCTTTTAGTACGGGAGTAGACTTAGGAGCTATCGATGGTAGTGATCATGAAGCAGTGAAATATTTAGAAGGGATAGCAGCAAGTATTTGTAAATTATTATATAATGGAAAACCAGCTATATGTGCAATCAATGGAAGAACTATGGGTGAAGGGGTTGTTTTTTCAATATGTTGTGATTATCGAATTGCTACTAGAGAAAGCTTTTTTCAAATGCCAGAAATTTTTTCTGGAATCTTCACTGGTACTGGATGTATAGTCCTCTTTTCAAGAATACTTGGGATCTCTTGGACTAAAAAAATGACCATGTTTGCTGAGAAAATTGATACGCAAAAAGCCCTAGAGATAAATTTAATTGACCAAATTGTCAGAGATAAAAAAGAACTGATGAATGTTGCATTGGATAAAGCAAGGTTTCTGTTTACTAAAAATCAAACAGTTCTAAATGCTATAAAATTATGTGCTAATCATCTATTTGACAAAAGTTATCATAAGGCATATGAATTAGAGAAGATAGGATCATCTTGGTATGAGTACCAAGATAAAGTACAATTTATCAAGGACTTTAGAAAGAAATATGAGTAAGAAAAATAAAAAATGAATAAAAATGTCATCTGAAAGTATAGAATTTGGAAAATATATCGAATTCTCAATAAAGAAAAAGTTTGGAATTATAAAACTAAACCGAATTCATAGAGGAAACGCGATAACTACTGAGATGGCAAAGAATCTAAGAAAGGCTATAGAATTTTGTCAGAATTCACTAAAAATTAGAGGGATATTATTAACAGGAAATGGAACATCCTTTACTACTGGGATGGATATTGATGAGATTGATGGTAGTAATCATGCTGCAGTTAAAGATTATGAGAAAACGGCCGCCGAAATAGTTAAACTAATTTTTTATGGTAAACCGACCATCTGTGCTATTAATGGCAAAGCTATGGGTGATGGTGTAGGTTATTCTTTATGTTCCGATTATAGAATTGCTGTTAAAGATAGTTATTTTATGATGCCAGAAATAAACTTAGGAGTTTTTCCAGGTACCGGTATGGTTGTATTAATGACTAAAGTAATTGGGATCCCTTGGACAAAAAAAATACTTATGTTTGCTGAAAAAGTAAGCGCTGAAAAAGCATTAGAAATTGGTTTGATAGATCAGATCGTAGAAGATCAAGAAGAGTTAATGAAAGTAGCTATGGATAAAGCTAAATTTCTTTTTACTAAGAATCAAACTGTATTAAATGGGATTAAATTATGTAGCAATCACTTAGCTGACAAATCTTATAATAAAGCATATGAATTAGAGAAAATCGGTTCAGCATGGTATGAGTATGAAGATAAAGCTAAATTTATCAAGGATTTTAGATCAAAATTCTAATAAAAAAACATTTTTTTAATCAAATATCTTAATTATATTTACTTCAATTAAATAATTTAAAAAATTTGTGAAATTAAAAATGTCTTGGGAAGAATATAATCAATATCCTCATACCATTTGTGGTATAATAGAAAAATGGGCTAAAGAAAGACCCGATAAAACCGCATTTATAATATATGATACTGAGAAAGAAGTATCATATAAGGAGTTCAACGAGGCAATAAGAGCAATGGCATTCAAACTTTATAATATGGGTTTTCGAAAAGGTGATATATTAGCAACATCTTTACCATTTCTATATGAACATATTATCTTAGGTTATGCATGTGCTAAATTAGGGGTTATGTGGACTCCAATGGACTTAAGATTAAAACCCCAAGAAATTATGAAGAACTTAGCTTTATTAAAGGAGAGGTGTAAGATGTATTGCCACCTTGGAAAAACTTCAGTTGCAAATTTTGGGATGATTGGAGCTGCAGTAAAAAAAAATAGCCCTTGGTTAGAATATGTTGTACAATTTAGTACTCCAGATGATAGGTATAGAAGCGGAATACTTCCAGCATATCAAATTGCAGAGGAAGCGAAAAATGAGATTATCGAGGCTATGAAAAATCCTGAATCTATGAAAGGATTCATGGAAGAATGCGCTAAAGTGGGAGAAGAAGATCCAGTTATGATTGTTTTCACAACAGGTTCTACAGGTTGGCCCAAACCAGCTATGTTGACAAATAAAAGTATAACATGCCAAAATATGTGCCTAGCAAAAGGATTTGATATTGAAGATGATGATAAAATGCTTGTAAACCTCCCTCCTTCACATGTGGGTGGAACTACGGAACAATTCATGACTCCTATGTTTGGTGGTGCAACATGCATTGTTTTGCATATATTTGATCCAGTAAAAACATTAGATGCTATACAAAAGTATAGAGTCACAACTTTTGGCCAAATCCCGGCATTATTTGTCTTAGAATGGCGTTTACCTGAATATGATAGATATGATTTAAGTTCACTGAAATTTGCTTTATATGGGGGTCAAGCAGTTGATAGACCTTTTCTAGAAAGATTATCATCAATGGCTCCTAAATTTGGAAGCGGATTTGGACTAACTGAAAGTTCTGGTTTTTGTACATATACACCTTTAGATGGAACTGTTGATGATATCCTTGCTGGTTTAGGTATAGATTATCCAATCTATCCTATGAGTATACGAGAACCTATGAAAGAAGACGGATCTGCAGGTGATGAATTACCAGATGGAGAGATTGGGGAGATCTGCTTTCAAGGACCACAAAACTTTCTTGGATATTTTGGAAATCAACAAGCTACGCAGGATACATTATCCTCAGATGGAGTACTTTACACTGGTGATATGGGTTATAAAGATGAAAGTGGGCTTCACCTTTCAGGACGTCGAAAGTACCTTATTAAACCTAAAGGATATCAAGTTTTTCCCCCTGAAGTTGAAGCATTTATCGCTGAAATCCCACAAGTTGAGTTTGTTGGAGTGGTTGGTGCAAAACATGAAGTATTCACAGAGGGTATCGTAGCATATATTAAAGTTAGAGAAGGCGATACCTTGACAGAGGAAGAAGTGTATAAACATTGTAAGGCCATGGCTGCATATAAAAGACCATCATTAATCGTATTTTTGGATGAATTTCCTTTAAATCGAGTAGCCAAAACAGATTATGTCGTGTTAAAAGAAAGAATAGAAAAAGATGTTGAAGAAGCTCGGGTAAATGGAGGATGGGATGCCAAATAGAGATTTCACTACAAAATAAGATTTTTTTTTATAATTAGAGGTGTGTACCAATTCCTATTTTCATAAAAAACTCATAGATATAAACTTCTTATGAAAGCGCATCTCGGCTTTCTAATCGATTATCTTAAGAAAATAAAAATTAAACATTTAAATATATTGAATGATAATAAAATTATAGAAAAGAAGTGAAAAAAGTATGGATGAAGATAAGAAAGAAAAAATCGCTTTGATTATTATTTCAATTTTTTGGTTTATACCCTTAGCATTAATATCGACCGCAATAAATCCAGATATGGGGTTTTATATAATATTTGGAGATGTAATTGTTTATATTTCTTTATTAAGCATAATGTTAACGACATCTAAATAATTTTTTTTCTTATTTGTATTTTTGTGAATCGATACAACCTTTATAATTAGAATATCAACTACCAAATTAGAGCTTAAGAAATTAATATGGACAATATATGGCTTTTTGTTATATTTATTTTGAATTGATCAAAAAAATTACATAATCTTAAAATCTGAATATAGTTTATAACATATAATTATCTATAGATAATTGACCTTAGATAAAACACATTTGAGGAATACAAATCATAAAAAAAGACATTATTAAACCGAGCATTGAAAAGGTGAGAATTTATGGCTAGAGATGATGATTCAAAAGTTTTTATAGGCAGTAAGAAATCGATGAATTATGTAATGGCCGCTATGGTGGTATTAAATGAGAAACCTGTGAGATTATTAGCTCGTGGGCGATCTATTTCACGAGCAGTTGATGTGGCAGAAATCCTTATTAATAATTTTGTTAAAGGAAGCACCTATGGAGAAATCAAAATTGACACTGAGACGATTACTAATGATGATGGGACTTCAAGCAATGTCTCAGCAATTGAAATTGAAATTTTACCACCTAAAAAGAAATAAAAATAGTTAAAATCTTCAGGAGAAAATCAGGAGACTTTCTCGTTTCTTTTTTTTATTTTATTTTTTGAACAACCGATTATTTTGATACAAATCTATAATGATTTTCATCAATAATAGGACGATAACCTATTTTTTGATATATACTATTTGAGATTGGATTGTTTAAATCTGTAAATAGGAAACAGTATTTATTTCCTTCTTCTAGTAGGATTTTACTTAATTTTGCCACACATTCAGTTGCATATCCTCTTCTTCTCAATGCAGGTGGAGTGTATACAAGATTAATAGCGTTTCCATTAGGACTTTTACCCGCTTTCCTTGCCATTGATACAGGTTTATCATTATCAAATAATAAATAGATTTGGCTATTATTATTTTCAATCTCAACTTTGAAATTGTTAATATTTCGATCTAATTCTTCTTTACTGATATCACTTAATGCTTCCTTTAACATCTCTCTTGCCCATTCAAGAACAACTGATTTATATGGCTTTGAGGCAGCATAAAATTGCCTTATCCCTAATGTATCTTCTGAGACATGTTCCAATTTTAAAATTCTTTCTTTTCTTAACAAATAATGTTTCAAATTATTTTTCTTACACCATAATTTAGTAAATTTATCTGCTGCTTTTTTAAAACTTAAAACTCCAGGAAATTTCTCTTTTCGTTTTAAAAGGTTTTCTACTAATACTTTAATGGTGTCTAAATCCTCTGTATAGGATATAAGAAGATCATGTGGTGGAGTTCTCAGGGTAACTAATTTAACTTCTTCTCCTTCGGTTATTACTGATAAAATGGGTTTTTCTTTCCCATACCTATGAATATCTACTTTAAGAGAATTTAAAATACCTAAAAGAAGACCATTTTCAACCTCGTTCTTAAGCAAAAAAGGTAATGCTAGATCATAAAAGTTATCAATATCCTCATAAAATTGTGATTCTATTTTCATGATTTAAGTAGTCTAATTCAAATATTTAATAATATCCTAATTTTTTGAATTCCATCAAAAAGTTAGCAAAAGTATAAAAAGATACTTATAATCACAAATAAAATGATTGCGAAAAAATCCATATTATTCATATTTGCTTTTTTTTTTATGAGTTTTACTGTTCACATAGGCGCAACTGACGCTAAAAACCAATTATACGATTTAAATTCATCCTCACTTAAAAATTCTTTACTTGATGAATCGGTAGATTATTTAATCATTACTACTGATGATTTCGAGAGTGTTCTTGAACCCTTAGCTATATGGAAAACACAGAAAGGTTTAGTTTCAAAAATAGAACTGGTTAGCGAAATACAACAAAGATACTCCGGAAGGAACACCCCCGAAAAAATTAAAAATTGTATTCTTGAATATCAAAATAATAACAACACTCAATGGGTTCTATTAGCTGGAGATCAAAATCACGTCCCCTCTGGTTATGTATTATGCTTAGATGATTTTCCCTACGATGGTAACTTTGTTCGCTGTGATTCTTTTTATACAGATCTAGATAATAATTGGGATTTTAATAATGATGGTGTCTGGGGATCAGAATATGATCAATATGATTTTGAACCAGAGGTTTATGTTGGTAGATTAACAGCTAATAATAAAAATGAGATGGAAAACCTAGTTCAACGAATATTGAATTATGAAAAAAATCCTCCGGTTGGATCATGGATGTCTCATGCTTTGTTTGCTGGTTCTATAACCCAATTTGATCAAGATTGGAATGGAGACGATCTAGTAGATTATGGAGAATGTGATGGAAATCGTGTTAATAATTTTATAAAAAACTTATTACCAGAGAATTGGACCACTATCTTTCTTGCCCAAACTCAAGGAATAAAAGGATCTGATAATTATAGTGATATTCAATTAGAATATAATAATCTAAAATTTGCAATTAATGAGGGATGTAGTATAGGTACAATATTTGCTCATGGTGCCCCTCAAAGTATGGGTATTGATCAATGGATTACAGACTATGATGGGGATATGCTATTTGATTATACTGATGATCCTTTTTACGGTGATGGTACCGCTATCGATGTAATGGTAAGAAGTAGTCTTATAGATACAAGTTATGCGTTACTAGCACCAGAAGATGATAAATTGGGATTATACTATATAGGAAGTTGCTCCACAGGTACGTTTGATGATGCAGATGATTGTCTTTCCGAATACTTCCTAAAAAATGCGGCTATTGGTTGTGTAGCTGCAAGTCATGTAGCCTGGGGTGAGGATCAATGGTATGAACGTGATCATGGAGGCTGGTTCATTGAAGGATTAGGATTTCGCTTCTGGGAACAACTTTTCCAGTATAATCAGCCTGGCAAAGCATTAGCATTAGCTAAAGCGGATTATGTATCCGACAGAGAAATTTCTCCTGAACCTAATAACTATCCAGAATGGGAAGATAAAACACTCAAGCAATATAATTTACTTGGTGATCCAGAAGTTCCAATTTGGTTATCAATGCCTAAAGAGCTCAATATAAGTGAAATAGCTCCTCTAAATGGTGGAACGACTGATCTTAATCTATTAATAACTGCTGATGAAGAACCAGTTCAAGGCGTTACAATAACTTATACAAAAAAGAATATACCTATATGGAAAGGCGAAACTAACGAAAATGGAACAGTTTTGGTCCCTCTTTCTCAAGTAGATGAAAATGGTGACTTTCTCACTGCTAGTAAAGCAGGATTTCTGCCAGATCAGATTTCTTTTGATACACAAATTCAAACCGATGAACAAAACGATATAGCAGGATATGATATTCTTCTATTTTCTATTATCATCCTAAGCTTTATTTGTCTTAGTTCTATTTATTATAAGCATTCTAGCTCAAAGAAAAAGGTTATCTAAAATAACCTTATTTTTTTTTTTAGATTTTATAGTTGTCCCTTTAAATGCTCAAGCTCTTTTATAAAACCTTCAATCTTGGCATTAGAGCCTTTTTGAGCATCTAAACTTAGTATTAAATCTATAAATTTTTTAATAAGAGGATGTTCAAAAACTAAACATGTTTGATTCAAAGTATTTACATCTAAAATCATCGCAGATTCTAATTTTTCTCCTATACCCAAAATATCTTTGAATAATAACTCATTATTTTCTGTATACGATAAAACAACAATATCCTCTAATATTTGGGAGCCATCGCTTTTCTTTATAATCTTAAACTCGCACAAATTAAATTTTTCACTCCTTTTGTATTTAATTATATTTACTTTTAAGTTTAATTTAATAAAAACAATTTTTTTAAATTGTCTTTAATAAATCTAAGTATAGCAATTATTTTAAAAGTTATATCTTATAACAAAACCAGAGTAAATTGATGGAAAAATGGCAAGACCTTATCAAAAAGCGAATATTCCCGGTCCAGAGATGGGCACTTCCGTCTATGACCCAAAAGTAATGGCAAATATTCTAAAAGCGCAGAAAAAGAAAGTTTTTGTAATCGGCTCTGAATCCTTGAGCTGGGAGTTAGACGGTAAAAAAGTTGCTGATTACTTTATAGATATTGCAAAAAAGCTGAACTGTCATGTAATATCCACTGGTCATACTTATATCTACTTGAAAGATAAAATCGATGCAGGTAAACTATGGGATATGTCATTAATCAATATAACTGCCAGATTAGTTGATAAAGAGTGGAAAGGTTTAGATGGAAACGGACAATATGAAATGGCTATTTTCGGAGGACATCTAGTGTATTATGTTTCACAAACAATGAGTCGAATTAAAAATTTTTCAAATTGGGTAAGAACAGTCGATTTAGACCGATATTCACATCCTAATGCTAGGTTTAGCTTACCAAATTTAAGTGAAGCTGATTGGAAAACCTTTTTAGAAAAATTAATTGAAAATTTATAATTGTTAAAATAAAAAAAAATTAGAGGAGAATTAATAAATGAGTTTTTCAGATATGCCTGTTGATGTGGGACCTGTATATGAAGGTGAACGCATCAGAGGTAACCAGATGTATGTAGAATTAGGTGGTCCTAAGATTGAAAAACACTTTGAGCTTGTACGTGTAAAACCTGCTAAGGAGATTAAAGATGGACAAGTAATACTCCATGGACCTGATTTGAATCAAATGAAAGAAGGAGAAAGATACCCTATTGGAATATTAGTAGAGGTGGCTGGAGAAGAGTTAGAGGAAGATTTAGAAGCGGTCTTCGAAAGGAGAGTTCATGAGTTCTGCAATTTTGTAAATGGAATAATGCATTTAAATCAACGCTATACTAATTGGATGAGGATCTCGAAGTCTGCATACGAAAAAGGGTTAAATAATTTTGAAATGTTAGGTACAATCCTAATTAGACTTTATAAAGCAGAATTACCAATTATTAAACAAGCGCAAGTTACATTTTATACAGATCCAAAAGCAATTGAAAAGCCTTATGATATCGCGATGGAAGTTTACAATAAGAGGGACGAAAGGGCTCGAACTATTCATGATGAAGACGTTGATATGTTTTATGGATGCGTTCTATGTCAATCTTTCGCACCCACTCATGCCTGTTGTATAACACCGGATAGAACCTCTCTCTGTGGCTCAATCAATTGGTTTGATGCCCGCGCAGCATCTAAAGTTGATCCAAAAGGTCCACTTTTCGAAGTACCGCCAGGTGAATGTATAAATAAGGAAGCTGGAGAATTTTCAGGCATTAATGAGATGATTAAAAAACGCTCACTCGGGGAAATTAATAGAATTTATTTATATTCAGGGATGGAATTCCCTCATACTAGTTGCGGATGCTTCGAAGCTATTGATTTTTATATTCCTGAAGTTAATGGACATGGAATTGTTGATAGAAATTATGACGGAGTAGCAATAAACGGGTTACCTTTCTCAGCTATGGCGAACCAGACCGGTGGAGGAAAACAAATGCCCGGTTTCAATGGAGTAAGCATTCAATATATTGTTTCTCCAAAATACCAACAATATGATGGCGGGATAAATACGATCGTATGGATGCCTAAAGCTGTTAAGGATAGAGTGGCAGAATTCCTCCCAGAAGATTTAGTTCCAAAGATTGCCACAGAAGAAGAAGTACAAGATATAAACCAGTTAAAAGGTTGGTTGCAAGAAATAAATCATCCTATCGTTGAGACCTGGGCAGAAATGTTAGCAGAGGAAGAAGAAGAAGAGGAAGAATGGGAAGAAGCAGGTGCGATGGTTCCTATGGGTACCGTTGGAATGACAATCCCTGGAGTTGGGGGAGCGGGAGGTTTTAAAGTTATCTTAAAGAATTGTAAAATTCATGCTGAATCAATCATAATCAAAAAGATTGAACCTAAAAGAAGAAAAACATAGATTATAATTTTTTTTGCTTTTTATTTTATTTTTATTGTTTTAACTATTTCTATCTAAATATAATAAAATATTTTGAGTTCATTTTTAAAAAGTGATTTTTCTACCTATTTTCAAAGAAAATGATCTATCTAGTATATCTGTAAATACGTATTTTGAGTATTTTCTAATCTATAAATGACAAAAAAGAATTATTATTCAATATCTCTTCGTAAGGCTGACATTTGACTTAAATATCTTAAATATTCAAGACCTTTGCCTTTAATTTTACGCATTAAAAATCTTTTTCTTACATCTTTACTTGAGAGTGTTCCATCCCCAATTTCTCTAAAAGTTTGTCTTGTAGTTTGCATGTAGCCATCCCATCCTACCATTACTTTTGAAATATCTTCTTTAGGAGTGTTTTTCATTCCATGAACAGAGACACTTCCTTGATCAACACTAATTAACGCAGCAAATTTTCCATCTTTTGGATTTAAGAGTATTTTAAAAGTCTTATCTTTAAATTGTTCTTTAAAATTTTCATTATTATTTAATGATTCATAATTCTTTTTTATAGATTTAACAAACTCATCTTCAATTTCACTACCCATTTCTTGTATAGCCATAAGCATCAATTTTTCTTTTATTGGATTTAATTATGGGTACCAACAA
>JBHLNY010000354.1:0-3242 GCA_048941065.1 Promethearchaeota archaeon | reverse complement strand
ATAATTTAGAGATATGGGATTTCCCTAAAAGTTATTTCTTTAATGTGAACCATATTTGCTTAAAAGCAGAATATGTCGGGAAGCACAATAAGATTTCAATTAATGAAAAATATCCTATTAGAACCAAAATTTTTAATGAAAAAGTAGAAAAACTAGAAGAAACGTACTATTCAAGCTTTAAAATTGAAAGTGATGGTGCTAAACTATTACTGCCTGAAAAAGAGCTAAAGATAATAAATAAATTTTCAAAAAGTGAGTATCGAGAAAAATTTTTTCAAGGAGCTACTTTAGTTCCTCGAACTTTGGTCTTTTTTGAGGTTAAGGAAAAAAGTAACGGAACTATTGTAATTTCCTCGGATCTTGATACTCTATCAAGAGCAAAAAATAGATGGAAATTTATTTTTAAAAATAAAGAAATTGAGAAGAATTTTAGATATAAGACATTTCTAAATAGAGATCTCATACCCTTCTGCATTAAAAAGCTGAAAAATGTATTTCTCCCTATCAATGAACAGTTCGACTTTGAAAAAAAATTCCTTCAGCAATATCCTAAAGCTTTAAGTTTCTATAAGGAAATGAATACTTACTATCAAAAACATAAAAAAGAAACAAGTAGCATAAATACCCTATTTGCAAATCTAAATTATTGGAATAAATTAAAAAAACAAGTTAAAATTAAGGATTATGTCGTTGTGTATAATGCTAGTGGTTCCAATGTTAAAGCAGCTGTAATAACTAATTATAGAAAAAAAATTATTATCGGCTCAGAAAATTATTATTATTCAACTGAATCTGAAGATGAAGCTTATTATCTATCAGCTATATTGAATGCTCCTAAATTATCAAAATATATAAAATTGATAAAGAGTTCAAGACATATTCATAAAAGACCATTTACATTTCCAATCCCTAACTATGATGAAAATAATGAAAATCATAAATTATTAGCAAAAATTAGCAAAGAAAATCACGCTTTTGTAGAAGATTTAGTTAAGAATAATCCAAACATAACTTTAGAAAAAGTTAAAATCTTTCTCCATCAAAAATTAATGAAATTAGACCGATTAACCGAAGAAGTTGTTTTTCAACAAGACAAAATTTGATATTAAGTATTAAAATATATAATAAAAATTTTAGAAAGGTTTTTCTTTAAAGAAATATTTTCTTTATTGAAAAAGCGTGAATAGAAGAGAAATTTAATAGTGAAAGTAAACTGAATTTTAAAGATTTAGGTATTAATGAAAAAATTGTCAATGCTTTAAAGCGTTTAAATATATTTCAACCGACCCCTGTCCAGAAAGAAGCTATACCTTTAATTCTAGAGGGTCAAAATATAATGGCTCAAGCTAAGACAGGAAGTGGAAAGACTTTAGCATTTGTTCTTCCAATAATAGAGCGGTTAGAGTATAGTAGAAATGAAGTACTAATTTTAGCACCCACAAGAGAACTCGCTAAACAAGTTAATGGTGTGATCAGAGATTTAGGTAATCATCAGGTAAAATCCATGACTATTTATGGGGGTGTTTCAATAGATAACCAAATAAGAAAGTTAGATCAAGGAGTTAACATAATCGTTGGCACACCTGGTCGAATTATTGATCTCTATAAGCGTAAAAATTTGAAATTGGACAAAATTAAATACGTTGTTGTTGATGAAGCAGACCGTTTATTCGATATGGGATTTGCCCCTGATGTTAAATATATTTTAAGCCGAATAAGATCAAAATATCAATTTATGCTATTTTCTGCAACATTGTATTATGATATTAGACAATTAGTAAAGAAGTATTCTAAAAATAAGTTTCAATTCATTAATTTAAGTAGAGATAATTTAACTGTTAATAATACTAAACAATTCTATTATATGATTGACCGATATGAAGACAAACTAAAAACGTTCCTTAAGATATTAAGAAGGGAAAAACCAACCCATACATTAGTATTTGTAAATACAAAGAAAACAGCAAATTGGTTATATAAAAGATTAAAATCAAAGATTAATTTTAATTATAAAGTGGATATCATTTCAGGTAATTTATCTCAACATCAACGAGAAAAAATCTTAAGTTCCTTTAGAAATCATAAAATTAATATGCTTATAGCCACAGATGTCGCTGCAAGAGGTTTGGATATTGAAAATATCTCACATGTGATAAATTATGACGTTCCAAAATATCCTGATGTTTATGTTCATCGGATAGGGCGAACATCTCGAATGAATAAACGAGGCGTCGCAATTACTTTGTGTTTAAAAGATGAATACGAGTATCTATGCCACATAGAAGGTTTGATTGATAAAGAAATTAGGCAAAAAAACTTACAATACCCAGAACAAGCGAGATACCATAATCCTTTTTATTAAAAATTATCCTTTTTTCTTTTTTTAGTGAAAGTTTAAATTTCCCTAATTTTTTTTTATATCTCTAATTATCATGTTTGAGAATCCTTTTACTTTTCTTTTACATTTAGCTTACATCAAGTCAAAAACTAAAACATTCAAAATTTCCACCAAAGAGGAGATTAATTACTTCCTAAATCAAGATAGATGGCGTTAACATGTGGAAAATTATAAATTTATATACTTTTTCATATAAATTTAAGTAATAGAACAAAATACATATGAATAAATTAAGTAGATTGATAAAAATCATAAATTTTTTCTAATAGCAAATTTTTATATAAAATAAGTTTCTTAGAATATTTAATCATAAATAATAAATAATTGATTAAAATTAATTTCGAGGTTTTACATAGATGCCAAGTCGTCGTGGTGATGGAACTCTCGTTTTCAAGATATGCTTCTATGGCCCTTCTTTAGGCGGAAAAACCACTGCTCTCGAATGGGTTTATAATAAGGAAGGTCTAGCTTCGGGAGATATGCAACAAATCCAAGATCCTACTGGTAGAACCCTATTTTTTGATCGAGTAGTAGCTCGTGTGAGTAATGTTGTATTTCAGGTCTATACAGTAGCTGGACAAAGACGCCACAAATTTCAGCGCCAAACGGTATTGAAAGGGACTGATGCATGTATATTTACATGGGATAGCTTAATAGATCAATGGAGCGAGAATATTTGGTCATTAAAAGAATTATTGCGATTTTATGGAGATAAATTAATTCCTATAGCTCCAGCTGATCCACCAGCAGTTCCTCTTGTTGTTTTAGCTAATAAACGCGATTTAGCAGATATTGTAGAAATATCCAAAATTCGACAAGTTCTTGATACAGCCAAGTTAAACCA
>JBHLNY010000353.1:0-3246 GCA_048941065.1 Promethearchaeota archaeon | reverse complement strand
CGATTTTTACACATATGAGTTAGAAGATTTAAGTTAATAATAAATAAATAGAAAGGTGTATTAATACCCTAAAGATCTGCAATAATTTTTTTCATGAAAATTGCCATTTCTTTAACCTCTGTTGATAAAAGATTTGAAATTGTCAATATTTTTGGATATTAAATTTTTATCATAGGTTTGGCAATTTAAAAAGCTATTTAAACAAATAGTTAAGAGCTTTTAATTTTAGATTAAAAGTGATTTCATAAGCAGAAAACACCTAAAAGATAAAAAGAAGAACAATAATCTTACTTATTTAAATTAAATTTTTCCTATATTACTTTTAATTCCTATTATTTTAGAAGCATTTTGATAGAGTATTTTTGCCTTTTCATGTTTTGATAGATCTAGATTAAGTATTCCATTTACTTCCTTATTGTAATCAAACCAAGGAAAATCGCTACCAAACATAATTCTGTTAACTCCAATATATTCAATCATATCTTTTAAAGTATCCTTTTTTAATTCACTATTAACTGCAGCAGTATCAAAGTAAGCGTTTTTAAATTCCACAAGCTTATTAATTTGGTTCCACATTTTATACCCACCTAAATGGGCTAAAATCATTACAAGTTTTGGAAAAGATGATAGTACTTGAACGAAACTTTTTGGAGGTGCATATACCTTATCTATAGGTTTTCTTTCCTCACCTGCATGAAATAAAATAGGCAAGTTTAGTTGGGAAATTTTTTCATAGATTTTAAACATTCGACCCTCATCTGGTGAAAAATGCTGAGCAGTAGGTTGAAATTTAATACCTTTTAATTCACTTTTAACTATTCTATCCAGCTCTTCATCTGGATTCTCCATATCAGGATGGATTGTGCCAAAGCAGAAAATCCTCCCTTTATTCATATTAGATATATTCGACCCCCATTCATTAAGATAACGAACTTTATTTGGAGAATTAGCATATATTTGAATAACACTTGCTCTGATTCGAATTTTTTTTATAATATCTAATAAGCCGTCTAGTGTACATGGATAAATATTGTCAACCTTATACTTCTGAGTTAAAGCTCTTATAATTTTAGGAGCAATTTTATCTGGGAAGGCATGTGTATGGATATCTATTATTGAAGAACATAAATTTTGATAGGGATTTAACACATTTCCAATAAAAAAGTCCATATACTTATTTATTGATTCTAATTTTAAAAAAATGAACTAAAAGTTAGGGCGGGGGTTGCCAAGTTAGGTCAAAGGCGCAGGCCTGTAAATAATGATTGGCTAAAGGCGCCTGTCCCGAAGGTAAAAATCGGAGGGGTTCGTGGGTTCAAATCCCACCTCCCGCATCCAATATAAAGGTTTTTTACAAATCATCTTTTTCAAAAAATATATGATTTTTAACAATGTGATTAAAGTTAATACATAATTAAAAAAGACTGAAAATAGAGGGTTGTGTTGGTGAATTATTTGAGTAGAAATAATTTTCAGAGAACCCATCTTTTAGCATCATATGAATTTGTAGGTAAACCAAAAATTATAAAGACTGGAAAATCTTCTGAAGTAATTCTTAGCATTAATAAGAAAATGGTGGTTGATAAAAGAGGATTAGTTCATGGTGGATTTACCTTTTCATTAGCAGATTATGCATCAATGATTGCAGTTAATCATCCCAATGTTGTTTTATTATCTTCGAATGTTAGATTCTTAAAACCTGTGGTTTATAAAGATAGGTTAATAGCTAAAGCTCATATCATAGAGACAAAAAAAAATAAAAACAAAGTGTCATGTGAAGTATTCAATCAAAAAAATGAAAGAGTTTTTGAAGGAGAGTTTTTCTGTATTTCTTTACCCCGACACGTTTTAGATTTTAAATAGATTAATGTTATCATAAAAATTATTTTTTAATAAAGATTGAAATGTATTTATTTAATTCTAGATTTGAGATAGACAAAAAAGTTAAAAATAGATGAATAGGTAAGTTTGGTAGATGTTAATACCAATAAGATGTTTCACTTGTGGTGCTTTAATAGCCGATAAGTATGAAGAATATATAAAAAAAGTAAAAGAGGGTGAAGAACCTTACAAAGTTCTCAATAGCCTATCTATTAAAAGATATTGCTGCAGAAGAATGTTCCTCTCCAACCTTGATGCAATTGATCAGATCATTCCATATTATGAAGCACTTGCAGCTAGAAAAGTGGAATTCGAATCAGAACAATATTAAGTGATTCTTTGTGGATTCAACTCTAATAAGTTCCACCAAAGTACGTATTTGTTACGATAGTAGAGGGGATGAAACAATAGAAGCTGAAATTAACGTGGATGGATTCATAGGAAGAGCTTGTGCTCCTAGAGGCGCGAGCTCCGGTAAATTCGAGGCTCCAAACTTTTCCCCTGGTGGGGCTGAACAATCATTAAAATTGTTTAAAGAATATTCTAACAAACTATTAGAGCAGGATGCTTCAGATATTAAATCATTTAGCAAAACGCTCGAGGATATTGATGGTACTGATAACTTTAGTCGTATTGGAGGAGCTATGGCATATTCTCTAAGTATTGCAGCAGCCGAAGCTGCTGCAAAAGCTAAAAGAATTTCCATGTATAAACTTCTATTAATGGATGGGGAACCTGAAATCCCTTACCCTATAGGTAATGTACTAGGCGGTGGAAAGCACGCGGGACCTGGATCCCCTAACATACAAGAATTTTTAGTTTGTCCCATAGGTGCCCAAAGCATAAAAGATGCCATTACAACTAATAAATTAGTTCATAAAGAAGTTGGTAAGCAAATAGAAAAAAGAGATCCTTTTTTCCCAGGTGGTAAGGGTGATGAGGGAGCGTGGGCTCCAAAAATGGGAGATGAGGAAGCATTAGAAATAGTAGATTTTTCAGCGAAAAATGTTTCAGATAAATTAGGAATAAAAGTCAGAATTGGTTTAGACATTGCGGCATCATCTTTATGGAATGAAAAAAAGCAGGTCTACATTTACAATAAATCGAATGTAAAAAGAACCCCGACTGAGCAAAAGGAATTTATGATTAAATTATCTGAGAAATATGATTTAATGTATCTTGAAGATCCTCTCCATGAAGAAGCTTTTGATGAATTTGCCGAACTATCAAAAAACCTAAAACACACATATGTAGTTGGAGACGATCTATTTGTAACTAATAGTTCGATTCTATCAAAGGGAGTCCAAATGGGCGCAGCAAATGCCGTTATACTGAAGGTTAACCAAGCAGGTTCATTAGGAAAGG
>JBHLNY010000352.1:0-3253 GCA_048941065.1 Promethearchaeota archaeon | reverse complement strand
AGCGCAGCAGCTATTTATCAAGATGATAAGGGTACTACATTATCTTCTGATAATCTTGAATTAAATTCTGAAGAAGCTAGAATTTTAGCTCAGAGTATCTCGGCTTTACAAGAAGAAAATAATAATAATATTTATTTCGCTTCTAAATTATATGCAGGTCTTTCTGCTTTATCAAAACGTTTATTCTATTTAAAGAAGCACGAGGAAAAGAAAAAGCATCAAATAAGAGCCCAATTTCATTATGATATGGGAAAATCATGTTCTCTTAAAGCTAAAGCATCATTAGAATCCTCACTTACTAATATAAATCAAGAAAAAGTTGAAAAGCTTCAACAAAAAGCATATTGGTACTTCACAAAAGCAAAAGATATTTGGGAAAATATGCTTCAAAATCTTTCAATTTCAATTGAAGAAAGGGAAAATATAGAAGTGAATTTATCAATTGTTGAGGAAAGCCTTAAAAATAGTGATATTGAACAATTAAATTATGAAGAAATTAAAAAAATCCAAGATCCAGAACCAATAATTCTAATTCCAGAGAACTTAGCCCCATTTGTACCGAAATCAACAATTTATTTAACGAAATTTGTACCAAAAGATTTGAATATAAAGAGATTTAAGTCTTTCCAAAGTAAAAAACTAGAACAGAAAATACCATATAGTAAACGGGAAAAATTAACAGATAAGAGAGCAGGAATAGTTAGGACTATTAATGAATTGAAACTCTTAAAGGAAAATAAAGAAATTGGTGTAGAAAAGTTCGCAGAACTTATGGAAAAATACTCAACTAAACTTCAAATGATAGAATCTGCTATAGAGAAATTGTCGAAAAAGTAAAAATCCGCTTAAAATAAATTTAAAAGCTATCGATCTCTCCAAGTAAAGGTTTTTTTTCTCTTTCTAAATATTTTTTCCGATTTTCTTCTATTTCAAAATCTCTCCGAGATTTTTCTAAGAAAACAAGATCGTAGACTTCTTTTAAAACGACACTGATTAACAAAACTTCTATGATACAAATTAGAATTCCCATCATTATTTCTAAATTATGTAATTTTCTAAAAAAAAGTGTAATGAATAAAAAGAGGTGAGGAATATAAAGAAGGGTAACTATTCCTAATTTTTTTCCAAATTTTATAATGTTTTTATTCTCTAATCTAAAGACTTTTTCTAATCGAATTACTTGCATTACATAGTATATACAAAATAATATATTAATGAAACATAAAATTACAATAAAATCCCTCTCTTGGGCATTCAATAGAATATATGGTTGTAAAACAATTGTTCCTACCATAAAAGTCAGTGAAAACAAAAGTAAAACCAATCCTAAAGATAATAAACCATCATGAAAATCTTTATAATCTAAGGTATGACCACCTTTAACTAATAATTATTATCAACTAAGATTAATCTTAATCAATAACATTTGTTGATTTATTAATAGATATCATGTTATTCAAATAATTAGAAATTAAAATTTTATTAATTATAAAAGTAAAATAACAAATTTTCTCTTGTTTAAAAAATTCTTAAATCTTAATTTTTAGAATAATGGTTATTTTTATTTTAGGTAAACTTTATCTAATTATGTCTGATCAAATTTCACTATTGTTATATATTAAAAATATGCTTGCAGATTTAATTTATCTTAACAGTGTAATCGCAACAGAATTAATTAAAGTGACAGAAAATACAGCAACCATTCGTCATGGAGAAGAATTTTTGAGGACAACTAGTTGTCTTGTCGAACATCAAGAATTAAACAAAAAGATAATTGAAATAGTTAAAAAATATAAAAATAGCCCTGAGGATTTCATAGGTCTAGAGAAACACGTAATAAAGCATCAAAAAAAATCACAGTAAATTAAAGTATTTTCTTGATTCTATTTATAAACAAAAGAGGTTTAAAATAGACTATGCCGAATGATGATTTTGATGAATTTGTTAAAAATCTTCAAAAGCAGATTACTGACAAAGAGCTTAAAGAATTTAATGAGAAAATTATAGAATTATTCCATAATCCAATCAATTGGGGTAAACCACCCAATAAGGAAATAACTGAGAGTCATGCCTATGAGGGTCCTTGTGGAGATACTATGCAGTTCTTTTTAAAAATCAAGGATAATACTATTGAAAAAGCTAATTTTATAACTGATGGATGTGGTCCTACTGTCGCATGCGGAAGTCAAACAACTCTACTCATCGAAGGTAGATCTTTGGATTTTGCTGAGAATTTAACACCAAAAGATATAGACATGGCTTTAAATGGTCTTCCAGAAGATCATAAACATTGTGCAGAATTAGCTATAAGAACTTTGAGAAGACTTATTGAAAAATATAAATATAATAAGAATTAATCTATTTTAATAATGGAAGATATTATAATTGAAAATATTGATATTCCTGTAAATTCAGGTAATATTAATCTTAAAGGTTCAATTTATTATACTTCAAATACCCCATCAAAAGCTCCTTTTGTTGTAGTTTTAGGTGGTTTATGGGATCATAGAGAAACTCCTTTTGTAAAGTCTTATACTGAAAAATTTGCTAAGGCAGGATATTATGTTTTATCATATGATTATCGGGCTCATGGAGAAACTAAAAAACAGACAGGTTCGATATGGTATAAAATGGTATTACAAATATTTTCAGATATCCATTTAGTAATTGATTGGATTATAGAGAATCAATCCAATAGACTTCTGGAAGAAAAAATTTTTTTCTTTGGCAGAAGTATGGGAGGTGCCATTATATTAACAAATGGTTATATTGATCATAGAGCGAAGAAATTAATAGCACTGTGTACAAGATACGATTACAGTACTACTACAGTAAAGTTTCAAGAAGATATAATTAAAAGAATTAGTCCTAAATATTTTTTAAAAGAAGACCCATTAAATAAAAGAATATTGATTGCACATTGTAAGGATGATCAAAGAATCCCATTTGAAAATTTTAATCAAATAAAAGAAAAGCTTAGATTAAATGATGAAAATACAATTAAGTTTGATACTGGAGGACACTCTTTTAAAGGTCATCGAGAAGAAATTTTTAAATACTCTCATGAATTTTTAAAAAAGTTAGAATAAAGAAAAATTAAATTGAAAATTAGTGAGGAAAAATGGAAAGAAATCGTATTCTAATTGTAGGACCAGGATCTCAAATACTTGGAGTAAAAATTGCAAAGGAATTAGGAATTGAAGCAATTAATACTGAAGTTAAGAAATTTCCAGACGGAGAAAACTATTTAAGG
>JBHLNY010000065.1:0-13390 GCA_048941065.1 Promethearchaeota archaeon | reverse complement strand
TTAATGTAATTTATAAATATATTCTTTTGTAAGATAAAAAATTATATTATTATTTATTTAAGTTTCGTATTAAAAATAATTCTTTAAAAATAACTTAAAATCTTGATAATCATTAATGTCAAATGGATTGCTAATTTCTTTCTTATTTTTAATATTTTCTAAATTTGAGGGTAATTTTGGCTTAATATTTATTAATGAGATAATCTCATTGGGAAATTTTGCTGGATCAGCAGTCTCAAATGTTATAGATTTAATTTCATTGTTTTGGGAATACCTATTCCGATAATTTTGGAGAGCTGCCCACCCCACAGCGCCATGTGGGTCAATGATTTTTTTAAATTCTTTATAGAAATCAATAATAGTATTTCTTGTTAACTTGTCAGTTATGGAATAGGATATAATATCTTTCCGTAATTCTTCTAAATTTGGACTTTTTTGAATCATTCCTTTCTCATCAATTTGTCCTTTATATAAATCAAATATTCGTGCCAAATTGGATGGATGCCCTACATTCATAGCACTGGAAATGCACTTCTTTGAAGGATCAACTTTTTCATAAATGCCAGATTCTAGAAATCTTGGAAATTCATCATTTTCATTTACAGCAGAAATGAATTTTAACACAGGTAGACCCATTTTAAATGAAATCAAACCCGCAGTAAGGTTCCCGAAATTCCCTGAAGGAACTGAAAATATGATCTTTTCACCAATTCCTTCAACGATCCTTGAATAACTCCAAAAGTAATAAATTATTTGTGGTAAAAGTCTACCAAAATTTATGGAGTTAGCTGAAGACAAATTAATGCTTTTCAAATCCAGGTCTGTAAACGCAATTTTTACTAATCTTTGACAATCATCAAATTTTCCATTTATCCCTATTGCTGTTATATTTTTACCTAAAGTAGTCATTTGCTTTCTTTGTAATTTACTTATTTCATTTTTAGGGTACAGAACAATTACTTTAATTTTTGACATTTCATAAAACGCTTGAGCTACTGCTCCACCTGTATCTCCTGAAGTAGCTGTAAGAATAATAACCTCTTTATCTTCGATTTTAAGAAAATATTCTAAAATTCTTGCTAAGATTCTTGCACCAAAATCTTTAAAACTACATGTTGGTCCTTTACTTAAATAACATATGTAATCATGATTTTGTACTTGTTCTATTGAAATTCCAAAATTTAAAGCATTATTAATTATTTTTTTAAGCTGATTCTCTGGAATGTCATTTTTGATGACTCTATGAAGCGTATAAAATGCAATTTCTCTTAATTCTAAATTTTTAAGATTAAAAATAGTTTCTTGATTAATTTTTGGAATCTGATTTAGCATATAAAGACCATTGTCTAAAGCTTGTCCCCTTAAAACAGCTGTTTTAAAATCAACATCTTCAGTATTATAATTTGTAGAATGAAGCATTATAATAATTAAGTTTTATTTGTTTAAATCCTTATTAATGATTTTGTTTTATTTTTCTTATTTTCAAAATTTGTTAGTAAAACTAAGATCCTTTGGATTAGAAGAACTTTCTAATAATTCTATAATTTTACTAACTGCTTCTTGAGGAGACTCCACTCCAAAAATCAAATCATTGCGCCTATTGTCTAATTTATGATTAGCTATTTCTGAAGACCATCCCCCCACTCCCATTAGTGCTACAATTGGCCTTTGATAAATCCACGCAAAACAGATCTCTGATAATGTACCTGCTTTTCCACTAATTGCTATACAAGCATCACCAGTTAAAACTACAACTATATTTCTAGCTTGAGAAAACGGACATGGGATTACAATATCCACATATTTATTAGCAATAGTCTTTTCTGTATGTGGAATAATTCCAATAGTCAATCCATTTTCTTCTTTAGCACCTTTACAAACAGCTTCCATGACCCCTGAAAGGCCACCACATGCTACAATATATCTATGTTTTGCGATTAACTTACCGATTTCAATTGTTTTTTTCTCTGTTTCTTTATCAATTTCGCTAGCTCCGATTACAGAAATAATGCCTTTAAATTCCTTTCTAAACTCAAATTTCATTATTTTAGACCTTTTAACTTTTTTAAAATTATATCTCTTTAATAAATCCTCTTTCCATAGAAATATTTATTAAATCATTCAACATAGCGGAGGCTGCTTCAAATCCTCCTGCACCTCTCCCTGTTAAAATAATAGGTCCTGCATATTTTGTAAATAACTCTATAACATTTAAAGTACCTCTTATATTTAGTGGTGAATCTCTTTCGATTAAACGAGGTTCTACAATTAAATCATTTTTTTCTGCTATAGCTAAATGTTTAATTACAAATCCTTCAGATTTAGCTAGTTCTATTGCATGTGGAGTAACTTTTGATATCCCTCTAATTTTAACATCATGGATTGTTTTGGACATTCCAAGCAATTCGTTTGCTAATATTACGAGTTTACCAGCAGCATCATACCCTTCAATATCTAAACTTGGATCTGCTTCTGCATATCCAAGTTCTTGAGCTTCTTTTAAAGCTAAAGAAAAGTGAATTTTTTCAGCCATCATCCTGTCAAGAATAAAATTGCACGTACCATTCAATATTGAGGTAATTCTTATTATTGTATTTCCCATTAATTTTTCTTTAATTGATATTATAGGAACACAACTTGCAACAGTTGCTTCATACTTAATAATACAGCTTTTCTTTTTTGCTAAATTTTTAATTTTGCTGTATTCTAAATAAAATGGACCTTTATTTGAAGTTATTACATCTATACCATTATTTAAGCTTTCTAAAATATGAGATAACCCAGGTTCTCCCGTCTTAGGGTTGGTGGGTGTAGACTCCACAAGAATATTTACGTCTAAATTAGATATAAAATCTAAAGTTCTTACTCCTTCTCTCCAATCAGAGGATTCTCTATATTTATTTCCTAATTTTAAAAGTTCATAAAGATCTACACCATTTTCATTAATTATTGCACCATCATATTCGAAAATAGCGTTCACTTTATACTGCAATTTATATTTTTCTTTGAATTCTCTTTGCTTTTCGTGTAATAATTGAAGAAAAGTATGCCCTACATTTCCCTTACCAATTAAACATATTTTCGCTTCCATAATTTTCACGATATTTCTACTTGTACTATTAAAAAGCTATTTTAGATTTATAACATAAAAATATTTGTTAATTTAAAATTTTAATATAGTAATAAATTTTGAAAAAAACCGAATTTTTTGAATTTAAACTGATTTAGATTTAAATGTTTTATTTTGTGCATCAAATCTTTACTATAAGATTTTTGTCGGATATATTCCGTAAAATAGATAAAATTCATTTAACTTGAAATTAAAAACAAATTTTTTTCTTCACAGATTTTATTTAATTCATCAATTAGTTCAGATTTTGTCATAGATTCAGGAAATTTAATTTTTAATTTAACATTACTAATTTCATCTAATTCAGTAAATTTTGCTTGGAGTTCAAACACATTTATATTTTTAGCTGATAATCTTTTCAATGTATCTAAAACATCTGTATTAAAAACGTGCCCTGTTAAGATTATAATTAAATCTTTCTTATCTTCTCCTAATGTAATATTTTCAATACTAATGTTCTTTTCATTTAGCTCATTTTTAATTTTTTGTAAACTTACTTCCATAATTTCTTCATTTAATTCAAATGAAATACTAACGGGAATCAAATTTTTAACCTTTTTATCATGAAAATGAAGAATTCCATATATATTACCTCCATTTCTAGAAATGGGTTTAATCAATTCGATTAAACTTCCCGGAGTATCAGGCAATCTTACTTCTAGAGTAATCATATTTAATACCTTATTAAAATATAGTATTCAAAATTTAATTATATCTAAGAATTTTTGACCATCGTTAATTTTTAACTTTTTTTGTTTTATGATTTCTCCAATAACACTTGCTTTTAAGCCATAGTTTCTAAAAGTTTTAGAAATTTTTTCACAGTTATCTTTTGGAGCAGTTAATACATATGATGTTGTTAAATACATTTTTATATAAGTCTCTAAATTATATTGAGCTTCTAAAAGTTTGGGGGGGATTTCTATATTATTGATATTTACATTTGCTCCGACATTAGAATATTTTATCAATTGCAGTATTGTACCAAATACACCACCATTTGAGATATCTTTTGAAGAATTTACCAGATGTTCTTTACTAACCACATTCATGGATTTACGTTTATTTAAAACTTCTTCCGAACTTTTAAAAGTTACAGTATCCCAATAAAGATTACTTGCTTTTCCAACTTTTCCGTCGAAATCCACTGCTAAAATGATATGATCATTTACTTGAGCATTTAGTGCAGATATATAATCCTCTTTCTTGATTTCTCCAATCATCGTGGAGCTTAGCTCATAAGATCTACTGTGAATATTTGTATGTCCTCTAATTATGGGAACTTTGAACTTTTTTGAGCCTTCACATATCCCTTCAATAATTTTTTGGCATATATCAACGTCTTTAACAGAAATAATTATACTTGCTGCCAAAGGAATTCCACCACAGGCATAAATATCATCAACACTTACTAAAATAGAACTAAACCCCGCTCCAAATGGGAAATTCTCTATAAAAGTCGTTTTAATTCTATCTGTAGTTATTAATATAAATTTTTCGTTATTATTTATTGCTGCCGAATCTTCTCCTATATCCGAAAATATTTTAGTACTTTTAAAGGAATTTTTATCAATAAATTGAATAATTGGATTTGTCTCAATTTTTTCTAAGATATTTTGATTATTACTAATACTTTCAGCTATTTTTTTAAGCAACATCTATTATTTTAAAATAAAGCTATTTATAATTAATTTTGCTTAAATTATTTATAGAGAGATTCATAATTTAGAATTAAAAAAAATTTGGTTGGGTAATGGAAGAATTACTAGAAACTTCAATTGTTAAAGCTATTTTATTTAGTACCTATGACAAATTAGGTCCTCAACCATTTTATATGTTTCCTAACTATATTAGTGAGATTCAATCTAAAGATCAATATGGAGAACTTAGCAAACAAGATGTACTTAGATTAACTTTACGTGACTATACTCAAATTGCAATTAAAAATCTAAGTTTATTTATAAGTGATAGGAAAATATCCTATGATGATGATTTTCAAAAAATACAATATTTCGCTATTCTACCTCATCCTGATTTTAATGCTACTTCTTTAACGTTTTTTCATTATATAAAAACTAATTTTACTGAATCTCCTCTTGCCACTAGTTTTTCTATATTAGTAGATGAAAAAGCTAGAAGTTTCTTATACAATAATATTAACCGTCTTAAACCATTAATTTCAGATTTTTTTACTGGATTTGATAAAGAGATATTTAATGAGTATAAAAAAAAAGAAGAAATAGAACCCCTATTTAAAGAACTATTAAATAATATTATTGAAATTGAGAAATCACCTTCTACTATTATTACAAGTCATCGCAAGATGAAAATTATATTTGTAGGACTAGATGATAGTGGAAAAACTTCTTTTTTATTATCAGTTGATCGTAAGTATTCAAAATTAATTGGATTAAAACCGACAAGTGGAGCAAAAGTCAATTCTATTGAAGCCCTTGGAGGTACAATATTTTTATGGGATTTAGGGGGTCAATTAATGTATCGAAAAAGGTATCTTAGCAAGGCGGATATTTATTTATATGAAGCAGATTTAATATTTTATTTTATTGATATCCGAAATAAAGATAGATTTGAAGAAAGTATTGATTATTTATTAAATGTTAAGAAAATTTTAAATGAATTTAATCAACAAACACCTATAATATATATTTTATCAAAAGGCGATTCAGATATACTCAATACTGATGAGATCAAGGAAAATGTTAAAATTATAAAAAAGAAGTTAGTAGAGATTAATCCTAATACTCCTCTTGAAATTTATATAACAAGTATTTTTCAAATTTTCTCAATTTTAAGAGCATTCTCTTCAGGTATCTCAAAATTAAGTCCAAATAGAGATATTATAAATTACAACCTTAAAACTTTCTCTATGAAGACAAATGCTTACTTAACCCTTTTGTTAAGCGTAGACGGATTAGTTCTTGCAGATTTCTATTCTTCTGAAGCAAGGAAATTAATTGAAATCCCTAAATCTGAACTCATTAATGTTTTTGAGATTACAGCTCCCCAGTTTGCCATTATATATAAAATATTTTCTAAATTTAAGACTTTACACAAGGAAGAAGCAATTTTCAAAGTTGCTGATTCTGTAATTATTTTTAGAAAAATTGAAGTTATAGATAGTATTATGTTCATTTTATTTTTAGTTGATGATGAATCTAAAGAAGAAATGATTGACAAGCAATTAAGTAATTTCTTAGATTACACTAAAGATTTACTCTTGAGATATTTTACCTAAAATATTAAGATGGATATATTTTTAAAAGATTAATTTTAAAGGTGTTTTTTCTGATATTGACTTTCTCAATATCCGCTTTCTATAATAAGAATTTATACCAGAAATTAATGCAATAGAAGGTACAATACATTTAGCGAATTTAATTGGTCCGAATAAAATAAAATCACTTCCAGCGGAAGCACAATAAGTCATAAGAGAAGCGATTGCACCACAGCGAGGTGTTTCACCATACTTTTTAACAAAATTCCATGCATATATAGCATTAGCAGGAGCAAATCCCGTTGGTAATCCTAATTCTTTTTTGACTAATCGGGTTGTTTCAATATTAATCGAGATTGAAGGTAAATCTAAAACAGCAGTATCTATTATTATATTTTGTATATTCGCTTTTTGAGCATTTGGTATCAATCTTTCTTGAAGTAGATGCAATTTTTGATGAGGAAAAATATATTTACTTCCAAATGTTAATAATACAGCATTTCTTACACCAATTTCTTTGATTTTCTCAAGGTTTTCAATAGTTGTATTCTCATCAATACTGTTTAAAATTGCTCTATCTAACAATCCTTTTTCTTGCAATCCTTCCATTGCGGGAATCCTACTTGAATCATTTAAACCATCAACTAAGAATGGGCAATCAACAAGATCTGCTATATATTCACATTCTTTTAAAAGTGCTTCTGGATACGCCCCCACTACATCAATAATAGGCTGCATTCCATTTTCATCTATTATATCTAAAAATTCATTGATTTCCTTCTCAACAAGACTTTTATCGATTTTTCCTGTCTTTTCATCTAGTATTGCTGCATGTCTCGCATAAAAAACTGTTCCAATCATTACAATCGGGTTTTCTCCTGGTTGTCCACCCAATTTAATATTTCCAATTTTTGCTACATTTTGCTCTTTTTCAAAATTCAGCATAATTTTAACCCAAATTACATCTAATTACATTAAAATTAATATTATTATTTAGATTTTAATTCTATATTTTCCTTTGATTCAGTAGATATTCCCCTTAATTTCTTAATCTTTTGACCAATGAGGGTTCCTGTATAAATTATAGAAAGTATAAATTCTGGAATCCATTTATGTAAGAGTAAAACGATAATTGCTGCAATAAAAGAGCTAGCAGCACTTATAGAAACATGAATATCATCCCAATCATATCCAATATAATATAGGTAAATTTGAATGAGCATTCTTATAATATTTACGACATAAAAAATCACTGACGAAACAATTAAAGCTTTAGCTTTTCTCCATAAAATATCTTCATTTGTAGTTTTGTCTTTACTGTGAGGTGTAAAAATTATGATCCCAGCAAATACACAAATCGCTTGAACTCCAGTGCAAAAAGTCTCAAATCCAATGGGATCTCTGCCTGGAACAACAAACTCCCAAGGATTTTTTTCAAATGGCGTATAATTTGTACTCGCACCCATATCAAAGAATAAATTTAAAAAGAGAACTGTTTGTTTTACGACAATCTCATGCAACCAGTAGTTGAGTTTTAAATCAAAAAATAAATATATAAGATAAGCAGAAATAGGGGCGCCAATAGCAAAAATTATGATAGATTTTATGGAGAAAATATATCTTTTTCCTTCAAATTCTATACTTGGCCTTTTAAGTTTCTTGTTATTTTCCTTCATCCACCCCTCCTCCACCACCAACATGATTTATGTAGAAATTCAACCTATCTGCTATTATATAGTTGAGGATTACTAATAATGGAATAATAACAGTGCCAAAATTAAATCTGCCCTCTGACTTCAAGATTGGAATGGTTAATCCTATACTCAATGAAAACAGTAAATTAATAACAAAGAATATCCATATATATATTCTTTTCTTAAGTATTAGCGCGAATTTCTCCCTTTTTATTATTTCCAATGTGAAATAACTTATAATAAGCAACAATAGAATAATTATGAACCCAAAATAGAGAAAATTTTTTATTAAATTTGAAGATATTAAAATCCCTACAAAGAAAGCTATTATTAAATTAACTGAGTTAATTAACCAGACGAATAACTTTCTTTTGATTAATAGCTTCATAGTTTTAATTCTATATGATTTAAAGATGAGAAAACAAATTAATCATTGATAATAAGGTTTTTTTAGGAAGGTAAAAATTATTTTTATTTAATTCTATTTATTATTAATTTTAAGAAAAGACCTAAAATGATTGCTTGTTATATTTGATACCCATTTAGGGCGATAAACTAGAATTAAATAGAATGCTACCCTCTTTGTTTATGAGACTAATTAAGAATAGAATTAATAATCTAGGAATCCTTTAATGATTCTTGAAGAAAATTCGGCTGAAGATATTAGTAGCCTAACCTATACAATACAAAATATAGTTGTTAAATCTTCTCTTAAATCTTCATCAAACCTAAATCTAGAATTAAATTTGAAAAAGCTATCAGAGAAAATTGATAATGTAGAATATAATCCCAATCGTTTTCCTGGACTTTTCCTAAGGCTGAGCTATCCAAAGTGTGTGATTATTATTTTTAGCAATGGGAAACTTATTTTAACAGGTTTAAAATCATTTGATTATATTGATTTGGTAATTGTAAAAATAATTTCAGAATTAAAAAATGCGATTCAAATTCATATCGAAAAGGAATTGGTGAAGAAAATTATAGTTAACATTGTGATTACAGCAAACTTTTTCAAGCAAATTAATTTAGATTTAGCTGCTATAAGACTTGAAAACTCTATATATGAACCCGAAGTATTTCCTGGATTGATTTATAATTGTTCTAATCCGGTAAAATCTGTATTTTTAATTTTTAGCACTGGAAAAATAGTATTCACTGGTATACGTGAGAAAAATTTAATTGAACCTGCGTTGATATATTTAGGAAGAATCTTAAAGAAAGAGGATTTGTTTTTACAAAAATAAAAAATTTGATTAAAATTATTAAATAAAAAAATAAAATTTTTTTTCAAAGCAATATTCTTATTTTTAATAAAAAAGAGTAATCTTACTATTCAATTAAAATAAAAGAGGATAATTCTAATATGTCAAAAAATAATCAAGAAAATCAAGATTCTGGAGAAAAAGAAGATTTAAAAGAAAATTCTGTAAAAAATGATTCAAGCAGTATTGCAGAAACGGAAAAACCTAAGGCAAAATTCACATTTAAATGCACACAATGTGATGAATGCTGTTTAGCGCGAGGACCTATCCCAGTAACAATGTGGGATTTAGAAATGTGGGCAAGGAACGGAGTAATTGCAAACTTTTTACCGTATTTAGACATTTATAATAAACCTGACGGGGGAATTGATTTAATTTTGAAACCATTAGCTCCTCCTCCTAAAGAAGAAGGAGAAGGTGAAGAAGTCAAAAAAGATCCATTTGGAATGGTTCCTATCGAAGAATTATTGAATGTTAAATGCCCTCTATATAATAAAGATGAAAAAAAATGTCTAATTTATGAGAATCGCCCTCTCAGCTGTCGCACTTATCCATTGGAATTTGATGGAAAAAATTTCATAGTCGTTGATGCTGATTGTCCTGGTATTGGTGAAGAAGGCATGACAAAAGAAGATTTAAAAGAAATGAGAGAAGTAGCTAAAACTATGCATTATGAATTAACCCGTATGAGAATTGCTTTACCAATACTAAATCAAGTTCTTACACAAAAGGTAATGATGGATCTAATGAGACAAAACATGGAAGCTATGAGCCAAATGAGTGAGGAAGATCGCGCAAAATTAGATGAAATATTTAAAAAGAGCAGAGAACGAGAGCAAAGTTAAATTAATATTGTTTATTATTTTTTTATAATTCAATTTTTATTATTATAATTATTAGGTTTTATTTATGAGGGAGTTAAAAATAGGCAATTCAATAATTAGATTAGCTCAAGGAGATATCACAGAAATGGAAACAGATGTTATTGTTAATGCTGCTAATGCCCAGCTCATTATGGGGGGCGGAGTCGCAGGAGCAATAAAAAGGAAAGGAGGGCCGAAGATTCAGGAAGAATGTAATAAGATTGGCGGTACTTTTCATGGAGGTGCTGTAATAACCACGGGAGGAAACCTTAAAGCTAAACATGTAATCCACGCAGTTGGTCCAAGACAGGGTGAAGGTAATGAAGAAGAAAAACTAAAAAGTGCAACAATAAACAGCTTAAAGTTAATGGATAAACATGAAAACTTGAAAACTATTGCCTTTCCTGCCATCTCTGCTGGTATTTTTGGGAATCCAATACCGTGGGTAGCAAATACTATGATTTCTGCTGTAAAAGAATACTTAAAAGGCAAAACTCAAATTGAAGAAGTTGTTTTTTGTTTATATAACTCTTCTGATTTTGAAATATTTGAAAAAGAACTTCATTAACGACAATTTTTATTTACAAGTTATTACTGTTCCAAAATCTTTGGTAAAACACTAGTTTTAATTGTTTTAAATAATTAATTAAATACTTATTTTATTTATGAACACTTAATTTATAACTAGGAGAACAAAAAATTTTTAATTAAAAAGCATCTCAAAATTGACTTATAATGAGTGAATACGCATATGTGAAATTTTTTGATGGAATTCGGAACAATGATGTACCTTTAGTCGGAGGAAAAAATGCTTCTTTGGGAGAACTTCTAAGTTTTGGAATCCCTGTACCCTTGGGTTTTGCTGTAACAGCGAAGGCTTATGACTATATATTAGATACTAATTTCTTTACAATAAAAGATGAGGAAGTATCATTAAGAAAATTAATATCACGTGATATAAAAAGAATAGCTCATGAATTAAAGAGGGATGATATTAAATCTATTGAAGAACTCGATAAAATATGTTCCAACATTCGCTATGTGATTGAACGAGCAAAGATTCCAGATAGCGTAGCAGATGAAATTTTGGATGCGTATCGTAAATTGATTGAAAGGATTGGTGAAGAGTCTACATTCGCAGTTAGAAGTTCAGCAACAGCGGAAGATTTACCTGATGCATCATTTGCAGGTCAACAAGATACTCATTTAAATATTTCAGGAGAAAAAGAGATATTAGAATATATCCTAAAAGATATGGCTTCCATTTTTACCACAAGAGCTACTATGTATAGAGAAAGAGCTGGTTTTGACCACTTTTCCGTTAAATTAAGCGTAGGAGTCCAAGAAATGGCAGGAGGTAAGAATGGTGTTAAAGCATCTGGAGTTATGTTCACGGAAGACCCAGATTCAGGCTCACCGAATATTGTTGCTATTAGAGGTACTTGGGGTTTGGGAGAATTAATTGTTCAAGGTGTAGAAAAAGGAGATGAATTCTTTGTTTTCAAACATGCCCCTGAACTAAGAATTATTCGTCGTGAGTTAGTTAAAAAAGAAAATATGATGATTTTTGATCCAGAAAAAAAAGTAGGTACAATTACAATTCCAGTTCCAGAGAAAAGGCAGAAAAAATTTTGTTTAACTGATGACCAAGTCATTAACTTAACTAAGTATGCCATAAAAATAAGAAATCATTATGGTGTACCTATGGATATTGAATGGGCATTAGGAAATAATGATAAAATTTACATTGTTCAAGCAAGACCAGAAACAGTTCACTCACAGAAGGGTGATACTGAAGAGATTTTTTATCTTTTAGAGGACCCTAATAAATTAATGTCAGAAGATTTTTTAATAGAAAATTCTGGAACAGCTATTGGTCGTCGAATTGAATATGGCAATATAAAAATCATTAAATCTATTGATGAGGCTCATTTATTAAAAGAGGGAGACATTTTGATTACTGAAGAAACTAATCCTGATTGGACATCATATATGCAAAACCTTGGGGGGGTAATAACAGAACGTGGAGGCCCAACTTGTCATGCTGCTATAGTTTCAAGAGAATTAAATATAGCAGCAATAGTGGGGGCTGATAATATTATTGATATAGTAAAAGAAAAGCAGCGAGAAGAAGAACTTAAAGCGATTACAATAGATTGTAGCGAAGGGCAACCAAGAATATGGACTAAGGAGGTAGAATATGATTTTGATACAATTGAATTTGCTCAAATTCCCAGAACAAAAACACAAGTTTTAGTAAATTTAGGAATTCCAAAAGGTGCGTTATCAGCAGGGAAGTATCCTGACGGAACTGGATTAGCAAGGTTAGAATTCATTATCAATGATGAAATCCAAATACACCCAAATGCTTTGATCGATTTTGAAGCATTATTGATGAGACATGATATTTTAATTGGTCAACGAAAGAAAATTGAGCAAATCAAAAAAAGTGAGCTTTATCACAAAGATCCATTCAGTGAAGAGATTAAAAAGTTAAAAAAAACTTTAGATAAAATTAGAGATTTAACTGTAGGATATGAGAATAAAGAAGAATTTTATGTAGATAAGTTAGCAGAAGGTATTGCTACTATTGCAGCTGGAGTTTGGAAAGAATTACCTGATGGATCGATTTCACCGTGTGTTGTAAGACTTTCAGATTTTAAAACTAATGAATATGCGAATTTAATTGGGGGTTGGATTTATGAAGGTGAAGAAGCAAATCCTATGATGGGCTTCAGAGGCTGTTCTCGATACGTATCTGATGATTTCCAAAATGCTTTCATTTTAGAATTAAGAGCAATTAAAAAAGCTCGAGAATGGGGTTTAACAAATATAATACCCATGCTTCCATTTTGCAGGAGCCCTGAAGAAGCTCATGCAATTATAGAAATCATGAAAAGCGAAGGTTTAGAAAGAGGGAAAAATGATTTACAGCTTTATTGCATGGCTGAAATACCTTCTAATATTATATGTGCAGACATTTTTTGTAAATATTTCGATGGGTTTTCGATTGGTTCTAATGATTTAACACAACTAACTTATGGGGTCAGTAGAGACGATGCCAAATTAATTCCTCTATCTAAAAATTACAATTATATAACCAATAGCGAAGCTATTAGACGATCAGTGTCACATTTAATTAAAACTGCTCATGACTATAATAAGAAAGTAGGCATCTGTGGTCAAGCACCTAGTGATGACCCTGA
>JBHLNY010000351.1:0-3269 GCA_048941065.1 Promethearchaeota archaeon | reverse complement strand
ATCCGGAAAGAACTCGGCGAAGAGGACCAATACGCGGTCGAGATTGACGAGTTGGAGGAAAAGCTGCTCGAAAAAGCGCTCCCGGACGAGGTTCGCGAGGAGGCCAACCGCGAGCTCAACCGCCTCAAAACCATCCCCCCTCAAGCGGCTGAATACGTGGTCGCGCGCACATACCTCGATTGGATCCTGGCGCTGCCCTGGCTAGAGGGCTCCGAGGATAATCTTGATATTAAACACGCCCGGGAAGTCCTGGACGAGGACCACTACGACCTCGACGACGTTAAGGAGCGCATCCTGGAGTATCTGTCGGTACGCAAACTCAAAGAGGAGATGCGAGGTCCCATCCTCTGTTTCGTCGGCCCCCCCGGCGTCGGCAAAACGTCGGTGGGCAAGTCCATCGCCCGCGCCACGGGACGGAAATTCATTCGCATGTCGCTGGGCGGCGTCCGCGACGAAGCCGAGATACGGGGGCACCGCCGGACGTACGTCGGCGCGCTTCCGGGCCGGGTAATCCAAGGCATCCGCAAGGCCGGCACCAACAATCCGGTTTTCATGTTGGACGAAGTAGACAAACTCGGCATGGACTTCCGCGGCGACCCCGCCTCGGCGTTACTGGAAGTCCTCGACCCGGAACAGAACTTCTCCTTCTCCGACCACTACCTCGACCTACCCTTCGACCTGTCCAAGGTTATGTTCATAACTACCGCCAACATCCTGGACCCTATCCCTCCGGCCCTGAAAGACCGCATGGAGATAATACGCCTCCCCGGGTACACTATGCCCGAGAAGTTAAACATCGCCAAACAGTTCCTCGTTCCCAAGCAATTGGCGGAACACGGCCTGGGAAGACGGTCCTTGAAAATCGCCGACTCGGCGCTAAAAGAGATCGTGAACCGGTATACCAGAGAGGCCGGCGTCCGCAACCTGGAGCGCTCTATAGCGACAATCTGCCGCAAGACGGCGCGGCAAATCGTGGAAGAAAAAACCAAAAAAATTACCGTTACCAAAAAGAACGTCGCCGACTACCTCAAAGCACCGCCGTTCTACCCCGAGACGGCGGGCCGAAAGGCCGAGGTCGGCATCGCCACCGCCATGGCCTGGACCGCGGTCGGGGGCGTGATCCTCTTCGTGGAAGCCCTCAGGATGCCCGGCAAGGGCGAGCTCATTTTGACTGGTCAACTCGGCGACGTCATGCAGGAGTCCGCGCGCGCCGCGTACTCGTACGTCAAAGCGCACGCCCGGGACCTCGGCATAGACCCGAGGGACTTCGAAAACTACAACATCCACATCCACGTACCAGCCGGGGCGACGCCCAAGGACGGCCCTTCCGCCGGCGTAGCCATGGCCACGGCCTTAGCCTCGGTGCTCTCCCGGAAACCGGTGCGTCACGACTTGGCGATGACGGGGGAAATAACGCTACGCGGTAAGGTTATGCCCATCGGCGGTGTTAAAGAGAAGCTCCTGGCCGCGGTGCGAGCGCACATCCCCAACGTAGTATTCCCTGAGGAGAACGAGAGCGATGTCCTCGAGATCGAAGAAGAGCACCGCGAAAAGGTGCACGTGACGTACGCCAAAACGATAAGTGACGTGCTGAAGGCCGCGCTCGAGGACGAAGCTCCCGCTAAAAAGAAGGAGAAGTCCAGCGAGGGGGCGGCTGGCAAAAGGACCAAGAAAAGGCGGGAGGCCGTAGCGGCGCGTCCCCGTTAACGGTAAAATAAAAAGAACGAGCCCCGCCTGAGCGGGGCTTTTTTTTCGGCGCAAACAAATGGCCGCGCTTGCGCGCGGTCATCGGGTCGGCCCAGCGAACGCCGACGGCCTATCCGTTTCGGCCTACCCGGAGTCGCTAACTTCAACGTCGTCTTTTATACTTAAAACCTCGAACAGCTCTATCTTTTCCCGCTTTCCCCGGAGTTCGTGCGGCCCCAACGGCTTGCCTTCCACGTAAGCCTCGACGCGGCGGTAGGCGGGCGCCGCCAAGATTATCTGACCGCCTTCAGTAAAGGTCTGGATGCGCTGCGCCACGTTGACGGTGTCGCCGATGACCGAGTAATCCATGCGCTCGCGCGAACCGATATTGCCGACGATCGCGTCGCCGTAATTGATGCCTATGCCCACCATCACGGGTTCCTCGCCGCCGATCTCGCGTGCGAGGTTGAACTTGTGTAGGCGCTCCCGCATATCGAGGGCGGCCCGCACCGCGTTCAGCGTGCTGTTGGGTTGCTCCACCGGCGCCCCGAATATGGCCATTAGGCCGTCGCCGAGGAACTTGTCGAGCGTGCCTTCGTGCCGGAAGACAACGTCCGTCATGTAGGTCAGGTAAACGTTGAGCATGGCTACTACTTGTTCCGGCCCCAGCGCCTCGGCGATGCGAGTAAACCCGCGGATGTCGGCGAAGAGCACGGCGATCGTTTTTCGCTGGCCTTTGAGCGTCGATATATACTTATCGGGGTCGTTGAGTATCAGGCCCGCGACCTGGCGCGAGACGTAGCGGCTGAACGCTTCCTTGATAAGTTCTTTCTCGCTCAACGATTTAACCATGTCATTGAAGGCGCGCGTCAAATGCCCCACCTCGTCGCTGGTGGTGATGGGCAGCTGCATTGCGTAACCGTTACCTTTTTGTATTTCCCGCACGCCGTCCATCAGCCGGTCGATCGGCCGGGTTATGAAACCCGCCAGCACGAACGACCCCACCAACCCGAGTAAGACGGCGGCCGCCGAAATCAAACCGATGGTCATCCTCGTGCGGGCCACGGCGTGCTCGACGCTCTCGCGTGATATGCCGACGTGCACCGTACCGATGGCTTTTTTCTCCGCGAGCATCACCGGCACCGCGACGTCGGACAACGTTCCCCACCGGCCCGACTCGTACGTTTGGCTGAGGAATCCGCGGCTACCTAAAGGTTCGACGCCCGGCGGGGGTTCGTAGGGTTTACCTATAACGGCGGTAAAATCCTCGTCCGACGCGTCGCGGTAGCCGACGATGCGGCCGTCATCCCCGACGACCATGGCGTAGACTACGCCGGGGTTATCCATCGCCGAGGTCGTAAAGCGCGCGATATAAAGGTCGTCGCCCTCCGATAGGGGGTCTTCGACGTTCGCAGCGAGATTCCGAGCCAAGGTTTCGCCGCGCATTTCGATCTCGCTCTTAAGCGACGACTCCATCCGGCCCGTAATCAACACGCCGGCTACCCCGGTAACCAGCACCGTCAGTAGCACGACGAATAACGCGATTTTAAACTTGAGCGGCATATTAATTATTACGGCCGGCG
>JBHLNY010000350.1:0-3273 GCA_048941065.1 Promethearchaeota archaeon | reverse complement strand
TTCCCTCCATGCTTCGGGGTCCGAGATGCGCTGTTCTGAATGGAGTACGGTGTACAGGGCCTCAATATCACTCCAGTCAGCCTCAACCTGGTTATTTTCCTTGAGAAAGCTGTCCTCGATATGATTGAAGGTGCCCTGTGCCAGGCTTGTCCCCGGGCTGTCTCCTTCGTAGATATTACCGGAATCACCACCAAAGACACGGTCGATAACTGTATCATCGATTACCTCTATCATGATATATAAGCCTAAATTGACTGGACCCTCGCCGTAATCCAGAATGACTTCATAATAGGCAGTCTCAGCCGCCACTAAGCCGGCTTCTGCCAGGAGGTCTGCGCTAATCACATCACGCATATAAGTGCTGTCACCGAAGGCATTTGAGAATGACAGCTGCTTGAATCCGTAGAACCGCTGGTTGTCAATCTCAGGATATTCATCCTCAAATTCATCAAAATCCAGCTTCAGTGGAAGTTTGAGAGTACCGCTGTTCCAGGCGCTGCTCAGGGATGAGCTACCTTTGTAGCGGACTCCCACGTTTGTCCAAGTCAAGCCATCAAAGCTGACAGTGGCAGCGATCCACATGGGATTCTCCAGCGTCACATCAATCCCACCAGGTATGCCTGGAGCTCTGGGGGCTCCTGGGAACCCGCCTCCCTGTCCAGTGCCGCGAGGACCGAGTAATTCGATCATGTTAGCCTGCATTGCCTCCCAATCACTCGGGACAATCGTAATTTCTATCTGACTGACCTTATCTTGAGGGAAAACGATGTCATAACTCTGGGCTGCATTGTTGCTGTGAGTCTCTTCTGTCCAACCTTCGGGTCTCGTAGTCTGCCCGTCAGTAGAAGACACAGACTCTCCCCCATTAGTGCAACCCACAATTACCATTGCCACCAGGCTTACAAGCGCAACCAAGCATATTGTTCTGTTCCAGGTCATTTGTTACGCCCCTATTTGTGATTAACTTGCTGTTATTCCACTGTTCATTATGTCGTCACAGTGTTGAGAAACCATCGAGTAAATCATCACTCCGTGTCCCCGATCATCCTTATTCCTACCTAAGACGGGGACTCTTCGAGCGTAGCAGTGACTATCTGTTGTTGGTTCCCACGGTAATAGACAATCTCAATCTGGTCGCCGATTTGATGAGAACTTATGGCTAGGGTCAGGTCGGCGGCAGTGCTGATGTCCTTCTGGTCCATCTCAGTGATAACATCACCAGCTCTCAGGCCAGCCTCGTCTGCCGGGCTACCATTGCTTACACTGATAATGAGTCCTCCTGCGTCGACTGCGAGGTGATAGTGCTGCTGGATAGTTGAGGTGACCGTGGTCACTGACACTCCGAGCCACGGACGAACCACTTTCCCCTGGGTTATCAGGCTCTGCACTACAGGAATGGCAGTATCAGTGCTTATGGCAAACCCAATATTCTCGGCGTTGCTGGCGATAGCCACATTGATCCCGACCACCTGTCCTGCTGCGTTTAGCAATGGTCCACCGCTATTACCTGCGTTAATAGCCGCGTCAGTCTGAATAAGGTCATTGAGCACCACTCCGTTTTCCTCTTCGATAGAGCGTCCCAGGTTGCTGACGACGCCAGTAGTCCACGTAGACCCCCCAGGCAAAGCCAGAGCATTTCCCACAGCTACTAGTGGATCAAGGACGCTGAGTTGCTCCAGGGAGTTGCTAAGGAAGTGCAGGTAGGAAAGATTGCTGACGTCGATTTTTACTACCGCGAGATCTGTTTGGGCGTCTGTACCCACTATAGTTGCATCAAAGGTACGGCCGTCACTCAGAGTCACTGTCACCTTGTTGGCGTCTTCTACCACATGATTGTTGGTTACAATATAGCCATCTGGGCTGATTATTATGCCGCTTCCCGCTCCTGTCTGAGGGACTGCCTGCCAGAACCAGTTGTAGCTCACCGTTTCAACGACAATGGACACCACGGCAGGGGCTACCTCCACCACCAATTCCTGTGTACTGAGCTCGGAGCCAATTCCTTCGTCAATATCGAGATATCCTGAGGCGGAACTAGTGGAGTTAGGTACGGTGTTGGTAACAACTAAGCTGACGCCAACAATCAAAAGGATAGTTATTAGAATACATTTTAGCTTAGACATTTTTCACCTCATTGCAGGGAGAGGGGGAACACGGCCCCTCCCCCAGGCAGGTTCTATTTCGCTGGCTTACTCAGCGCCTGCCCCATCGGAAGTCTAAGGGCGGGGACCTGGACCACCACCAGGACCGGGGCCACCAAGCCCTGGCAACGGTGCTTCGATGTCGGGCCGCGACTGCCACCATTCCAGGTAACTATCGGCTTCTTCCTGAGTCATCTTGCCTTCGTCCACCAGGTTCTGCAGCCGGCTCTCCAGGGCTTCCTCCCGCAGCTCGGTTTGAGCCTGGTCAAGAGCATTCTTGAACTGCTCTGGGTCGATGGCCACACCTGTATTCTCTTGATAGATGGCACACGCTCTGTCCAGAAGCGCTTGGCGTCGGTCAGAAGGCGCGGCCTGGTCTTCAGTTCCATTTGCACTATCACCCGCGGGAGGAACCCGTCTTCCACCCATGCGCCCACCAGGACCGGGGCCACCGAGTCCGGGCAATGGCAGTCCGATGTCGGGCCGAGACTGCCACCATTCCAGGTACTGGTCAGCTTCCTCTTGAGTCATCTCGCCCTCGTCCACCAGGTTCTGCAGGTGCGTTTCTAGAGCCTCATCCAATAGCTCGCCTTGAGTCTGGTCAAGAGCATTCCTGAATTGCTCCGAGTCGATGGCTACGCCTGTGTTCTCTTGATAGATGGCACACGCTCGGTCCAAAAGTGCCTGGAATCGAATCGTAGCCTGGATGTGATCCTCGGTATTGCCTGAGCTATTACCCGACGTAGTCATCACTCCCGCAACCAGACTTTCGCTCAGTAACTGAGCTTCTCCCTGGGAGGCCGTACACCCGGCAAGACCTAACGTGAGAGCCAGCACCATTGCTAACCCGATGAACAATACTCTATTCTTCGCTTTCTTCATTTTTTTCTCCTTTCACAAGCTTTTGGAAACTGCATCGCTTCTCTCCGTTGTCAGACCATACACGTCCCTCCTTCATTGTTTGATTGCCTTCCATTACCTACCTTTGTCTCCAGTTTACAGCTACCGGGGATTCAGCGAACAGTGTGTAAAGTAATGAAATAGAAATTCAAACCGTGATTTCATTCACTAGGTAAGGTGACATTTGTCATGGGGTCAAGGCAGCAATTAATGACGGTAGTCACATGATAGA
>JBHLNY010000064.1:0-13440 GCA_048941065.1 Promethearchaeota archaeon | reverse complement strand
TTTTTAAGTGAAATGGCAGAAGATGGAAAGGTTAGAGTGTTAACAACTTTGAACCCTGCTGGAATGGACCGCGAAAATTGGCAAACATTAGGAATTGATAGTAAATTTGCTAAAAATCAGAATCGTGCAATAGATGCTTTTGCTAAAATGGGTATAATTACAACATGTTCTTGTACGCCATATTTAATTGGAAACACACCTCATTATGGACAACATATTGCTTGGGCTGAAAGTAGTGCTGTTTGTTACTCTAACTCAGTTATTGGAGCACGGACGAATCGTGAGGGAGGACCAAGCGCATTAGCTTCGGCTTTAACTGGTGTAACTCCTAATTACGGTTATCATTTAGATGAAAATCGTCATGGTCAAGTCCTATTTAAGATAAGTGCTCCAGTTAAAGGTACTGACGAGTTTGGTGTATTGGGGAAAATAATCGGAGATAAATTGGTTGAATTAGAAAAAAAAATACCATCCATTATGGGAATTCCCTCTGCTACTGTTGAAGAACTTAAGTCATTTTGTGCTTCTATTGCTACTTATGGTGGAACAGCATTATTTCACATGGAAGGAATAACTCCAGAATATAATAAATATCCTAAACCAAGTAATATTGTGTTTGAAATTAATCAGGATGATTTAGATAAGACTCGTGCTGAATTAATTGACGATGATCTTGAAATAGATTTTGTAAGTATTGGGTGCCCTCATGCTTCAATTCACGAAATCGCGAAAATAGCGAATCTATTAAGAGGAAAAAAGGTGAAAAAGGAATTTTGGATAACAACTGCCCGACCTACGAAAAAAATTGCAGATGAATCTGGATATTCTAAAATTATTGAAGATGCTGGAGCTAAGTTTGCGGCAGATACTTGCTGTGTTGTTGCTCCAATTAAAGAACGCTTCAAGGGAATAATGGTGGATTCTGCAAAGGCATGTTATTATGGTCGTGCAAAGAATAAGTTTAAAGTAAAAATTGGATCAATTGAAGCATGCATCGAAGAGGCGATAAAATGAAGTTAGAAGGGAGAAAAATATATAAAGGGACTGCTGAAGCTGAAGCGATTGTAACTAAAGATGCAATATCATTTTATGGTGGTGTTGACCCTGATACTGGCAAAGTTGTTGAAGTTGGACATGAACTTGAAGGTCAATCAATAACAGGAAAAGTACTAGTATTTCCAACTGGCAAAGGATCGACTGTTGGATCATACACAATGTATAGAATGAAGAAAAATAATACAGCTCCAGTAGCAATTGTAAATAAACTAATTGACACAATTGTAGCAGTGGGTTGTATAATTAGTGAAATTCCTTGTGTAGATAAAGTTGATATTAATAATATTCACACTGGACAAAAAGTAATTGTTAATGGTTCTGAAGGAATCGTAGAGGTGAAATAGATGGGATCTGGTAAGGGATATGGAAAGACAATATTATTCGGAGAACATTTTGTGGTGTATGGATTACCAGCAATCGCATCAGCTTTAGGATCCTTTACCATCGCCAATATTAAAGTCCTCGAAGGTAAAGGTTGGAAAGTTGACGATCAGAGACCAGCTACTATTGGTTATAAAAAAAAGAAATATAATGAGGCAATGCAATCTATTACAAACATACTAGAACATTTAAAAATAGATTTAGAAAATCAGCAAATTGAAATAACTTTTGGCGGCAATTTAATTGCAGCTAGCGGTGTAGGTGCTTCAGCGGCTCAATGTACATCTCTTGCTCGTGCTTTGAATGACACATTTAATCTAGATTTAGATGATGAAAAGATTAATGAAGCAGCGTATGAAGGAGAGAAAGCATATCATGGAACACCTTCTGGTATTGATAATACGGCTTCCACTTTTGGTGGATTGATTTGGTTTGTAAAAAATTTAAGTGGCGGAAAAAATATTATGGATCTTCTTCAATCACCAAAAAAAATGCCCTTAGTAATTGCAAATACAGGTATAACAGCTTCAACAACAGAAGTAGTTGCTGATGTTAGACGATTAAAAGAAAAAAATCCAAAAAAGTTTGAGAAAATATTTCATAAATATAAAAATTTGGCAGAGGAAGCAAAAAAAGCCTTAATTGACGGAGATATTCTAATCATTGGTAATTTAATGAATCAAAATCATAAATTACTACAAGAGATCACGGTTTCTGGAGAAATAAATGATAAGCTAGTTAATTTAGCACTTAAAAACGGAGCACTAGGATCTAAGATGACTGGAACTGGCCGAGGAGGTTTAGTTATTGCTTTAGCTGAAAACGAAGAAATTCAAGAAAAAGTAGCAAAAGCTATTGAAAAAGAAGGATACAATGTCTGGAAAACAATGATAGGATAAGTGGGATATAAAATTGAAGAATATTAATGAAATAATTCTGTTAAAATTAGGTGGAAGTTTACTAACTGATAAAAATGAACCTTTCTCTATTAGAGAGGATGTTCTAAGGGATGTAATTCAAGAAATAATTGAGGCTAATAAAAAAATAATATTAATTCATGGAGGAGGATCATTTGGTCATCCTCTTGCTGAAAAATATAATATTTCTGCAGGAGTTGATACATCTATTTCAAATCAAATTCTTGGACTGACTGAAACTCACCAATCAATGAATAAATTTAATTCTCGTATAATTAACTTGCTTTTAGAAAAAAATTATCCTGCGTTATCAATTCAAGCTTCAAGTATTTTTATTAAAAATTCTCATATTATTTCAACATCTTCTATTGATATTATTGAAACTGCTTTAGATCTTAATATATTACCCATTTTGTATGGTGATATTATTCTTGATAAACAAGGCTCTTTTTCAATAATCTCTGGAGACAAGATAATTTTTGAATTATGTGAAAATTTGAAAAAATATAACGTTTCAAAAGTCATATTTACTATGGAAACTGATGGTTTATATATTAAAGGTAAAACTTATAACGAGAAGGAAAAACTAGTTACAGAATGCTATTCCAATGAACTAGAAGACTTAGAATTAGCCGCCCTAGGACAAAAGATCGATGTGACTGGAGGTATTAAGGGAAAAGTTGACTCTATAAAAGAAATATGTAAGTATAATATTCCTGTGCAAATTATTAATGGATTAGAAAAGGGAAATATAATTAAAGCCTTAAATGGTCAAAAGATTAAATGCACAGAAATTAAACCATCAAAACACGATGAAAATCAGATTATTAGTAATAGAAAGATAGAACATCTCATAATACCCATCAAGTATAATGTTCAACATTTGAAAAATTATTTTAAATATATTGAGTTAATTCACCATCCCTTACCTGAAGTAGATCTTAATGAAATTGATCTTTCTGTGAAAATTTTTAATAAAACTGTTTCTGCTCCAATTTGTATTGCAGCAATAACAGGGGGGCATCCTTTATCAAAAGATTTGAATGAGATTCTCGCAACCTCCGCTGAAAAGGAAAATGTAATCATGAGTGTTGGAAGTCAACGTGCTGGATTAATTAATCACGAGAGTCAAGAATCATTTCATATTGTAAGAAAAGTAGCTCCTAATATCCCAATAATAGGAAATATTGGCATTGGGCAAGTTGGAAATCCAAACTTTAAACTAGAGGATTTTGCAACATGTATTGAAATGATAAATGCGGATATTATGGCAGTTCATTTTAATGCTTTACATGAATTAGTTCAAGATAAAGGAGATGTATCATTTAAGCTATTTAGGAATAATTTTAAAAAAATTCGTGATTCTACTAATATTCCAATAATAGCAAAAGAAGTTGGATCAGGTTTCAATAAGGAACTAGCAAAATCACTAGACGATCTTGGTTTTGATGGATTTGATGTTGGAGGTGCAGGGGGTACTAGTTTTGCTGCCATTGAATCCTATCGAAATAAAAATGACATGAATAGATATAGTAGAAAGTTATCAGAGGTATTTAGAGAATGGGGAATTCCTACACCTGTTAGTGTTTTTAATGTCAGAAGCGTTTCTAATAAATTAATAATTGCTACAGGAGGGTTAAGAACAGGAGTAGATATTGCAAAGAGTATTGTATTGGGCGCTGATATTGGAGGTTTTGCATTTAAATTTCTAAAATCATCAATGTTGGATCAGCAACAAAGAACCATCTCCAATACAATAAAAGAGATAAGGACTCTCAAAAATGAATTAAAATCCTGTCTTTGGCTCTTAAATCTGAAAAACATCAATGCATTAAAGGGGAACAAAAATAAAAGAGTAATTACTGGTAAACTATCTCAATGGATAAATCAATAGGATTGAATAATTATCCTTTTTAATATCTAGCTTCAAAAATTTTATTAACTAAATGGCAACCTCTATTGTCCTCATTTGCAAATATACAACGATGTTTAATATCACCTTTTTTATTAGAATACTTCATACACCCCCAACATTGCCCTTTTGCTAAGCTAAATTTTTTATTCTTGTTTTTTTCTCTAATTTCTTCGCAGATTTGGAGTGCAATGTCTTCTGGAATTAGTTTAGACAACTTACATCTGACCCCATCTTTTTATATTGCTTTCTATACCCATCTGATCTAATAACCTTCCAACGGTATATTCAATTAAATCATCCACACTTTTAGGTTTAATGTAATAGGAAGGAACTGGTGGTGCTATTACAACTCCAAGTTTTGATAATTTAAGCATATTCTCAAGATGGATTACACTTAAAGGACTTTCCCTCACTACTAGGATAAGTTTTTTTCCTTCTTTTATCATCACATCTGCAGCTCTAGTTATTAGGTTATCTGCGTAACCATTAGCAATAGCTGCCAAAGTTTTCATCGAACATGGGACAATAACCATTGTATCTATCCTGTACGATCCACTAGCAGGAGGAGCCGTTAGATCCTCAACATCATAGTTTTTATCAGCTAATTTTCGAATATCAGAGATGTTGATATCTGTTTCAATATTGATTATTTCCTCAGCTATTTTTGAAATTATCAGTTCAGTCAAAATTTTTTTTTTTTTCAGGCTTTCTAGTAATTTAATGGCTATTTGGACACCAGTAGCACCAGTAATTGCAATTAACACTTTATATCACTTTTTTTTCTTATATTTTTGTTTTATTTTTCAAATTCTTATATTTTTCTTATATCAAAATATATTTCAAAAATTCCTATTGAGTACAAAGTTCAATAAATCTTCAAAAAATTCTGATTCGGATTTGTTGATTATCGAAGTCAATTTATTTAATGCGTCTTTAGCTTCATTAAAAAAAGAAGTTGCCAAATTTTTACATGAATCAACTATATCGGATTCAAGAAATAAATCTTTTACTTCCTGAACATCTTTATCTTCCATTTCTGGTTTTTCAATAATAGCTTCAAGTATCTTCTTTTTATTATCTTCTAATTTATTAAGAGCTTCTATTAATAAGCAAGTCTTCTTGCCTTCCCTAATATCCCCGTCAGTTGGTTTTCCAGTGACTTTTTCATCTCCAAAAGTCCCTAATATATCATCAATTATTTGGAAGACAATTCCTAGATTAATACCATAGGTGGAAAGATATGAAAGGTATTCATCATTTACTCTTGCGTAATTTGCACCTATTAACATTGATTTTTCTATTAAGGCTCCTGTTTTAAGTGAGATCATATTTATATAATCAGAGATTGTAAGATTTTTCTTGTTTACCATATCTGTTTCAATCAATACTCCATTAGCTACGTCTATAAATGCTTGCTCATAATACTGGATTGCTTTTAGATTTATATCTCGCTCAAATTCGTTGAATAAATAAGCTTCCAGCCCCATAAAAAAAGCAGAATCACCCCCAATTATTCCAATAGAATTTCCAAAATCTAATGCATTCATCTTTTTTAAATTGTATTGTTGATGATATTTTCGAAATCTAAAATGAAAAGCTGGTTTTCCCCTTCTAAAATCATCTTTATCAATAATATCATCATGAATTAAGGATGCATTATGAAGAAATTCTGTTCCAACACTGGGAAATATAATCTTATTATCAATATTAGTTGTAAAAGCGTTAAACGTAGCTATGCATAATAAAGGACGAATTCTTTTACCTCCTGATAGAAAGTAGTCCTTTAATTCAGAATAATAATCTTTTAGAAAGGAATTTTCCAAACTATTTAATTTCTTATCATAAATTAACTTAATTGCACTATTAATCTTAGGGATATAATTTTTAGCATATTCAGTAAATTTCATTAAAAGCACTTCACTTAATTGTATAATATTTTAATTTTTTTTAAAATAAAAGTAAATTCAGATGTTCAATATTCTTAACTATTAGAAAATTACAAAATCTTTATATCTTAAGGATTAAATTTAAGCTTTATTGTAGCAATAACATGGGGTTCCATTGTAAGTGTAAGTTTATTTTGGTAAAATTCATTAATTTTTGCCTTGATCTTATTTTTTGGTTTTTGTTCTAAAAAATTTACAATTTCAGCATTCTTTATCGAAAGACACTTATAAAAAATTAATTTTGCCTTCTGTAAGGAAGCGGAGATATTATAAACACGGATAATCAAATAATCTCCATTTTCTGACTTTTTTATCACGCTTAGGAGAATATTCTTATTATTTATTTCAAGAAAACTTAATTCACTTGGTAAGTAAGAATCCACTTTTTTATCTGGTAATTTATTTAAAGTAGATAATAAACCCATTCGTGTTAACATCAGTAAATCTGTTCTCTTTAAAGTTGATTTTAACATTAATGGGAAGATGGGTTTTAATGGACAATTAAATTCCTTACCTTTAATATGGACTTTTGAATCAAGCCAATGGTTCTGATAATCTTCTATAACTAATGATAATTCAAAAGTATAGGTCCCAATACACTGGGCTCCAGGAGTTTTAATACTTGGTCCAGCATCACTTCTTCTAGAATCTAAATTAGGTCTTGATAACCACCCAATACTACGTAAAAGAGTTATTGCTATCGTAATTGTACTATCTTCATTTTTTATTGCTTCATATTCTGTTAATCCTCGATTTAGAATAGCAAAACATTTAGATTTATCATTTAAGGCAACAAAATCTTTTTGGTGGTTTGTCTTTGAAGGCTCTTGTGCCCAATGCTTACTTTTTGGTAAAATAATATTTCTAGGAACAATAAAAAAATGGCCATCACAGAATACTGTATCTGATATAATTTTTGAGGGGAAGAGAACTCTAATTCGGTGATCTTTACTATTATTTTCAAATTCTATTTTAAAATCTATGCGATTAATACCTTTATATAATGAAATGTAAAGAATAATGGTATTTTCAATTAAATTATTTTCTCTTTGCAAACGATCTGGTGATAATGACACTGGTAATTTTAAGATCATTTTAATTTTTATTGATTTTTGAGAAGGACCATTTAGGAAAGGCACTAATTCTACAATTTCAGCATCTTCGGTTATAAATTTTTTATCTACTTGTTTACGTATTGGCCCTGAATAGTCATATTCATCTCCCCAGTCAGCTACATCCTCAAATTGACATACATTTTCTAACAATATGTTTCTTTTTTTATCAAAGATATTAACTTGTCCATTATTTTTAACTTCGACCTTATAAAATTCATTTTCAATTGAATATTCACCCAATATAAAATCATCTTCATTAGTATTGCTTTTTCTAGCAGTTTCATCGAGGATTACATAATATACCTTATAACCACATGCTGGAACATCTGCTAAAAATGAGAATTGATAATTTATATCATTTTCTCTAGAAAATCTAGGTTCTCCTGGTTGATAAAAACCTTGATATTCAATTTCTTTTAGAGCTGAATCTATTAACTTAAAATCTTTTGGAAATTTTTTTAGGTGATTGTTCGTTTTTGATATTGCGTTGAAAACTACAATATCTTTACGTTTCCATGGTAAGGGATTAAAGATTATTAAAGCAATTCTATTACTATCGTGAGGTTCAAAATTAATCAATTTAGAAAGACACATAGATGAGAGATTAAAGACCTCATTTCCTATTTGTTCAGCCCAATCAAATCGAGTTTGCATTTCATTGTGAACTTGATCAATACTACATCCACAGATCGAATCATGAGGATGATTTTTAATTAACCATTTTAACCCGTTACGAATATAGGAGTATGGGTAAGCAAATTCATGATATTTATCAAGAACCATGGTGATTGCTGAAATTGGCTCAGCATATTTCTCAAAGAAATATTCTATCTTTGTATTTCTTTGTTTTATCCACATCCTTGCAGATAATACTCCTGAGAGAATAGGAGAGTATTTACTGCCTCTAAGTTCACCTTGAAAGGATCTTAATTTTGGTTTTACAGAAAGAACTTTATCAATATAATACTCAAAGTCATTTTGTTCCAATAATACGTCAGAACTTAATTCATTCCATTGTTTAACTATTTCAGGAATTTCTGCGTATGCCTCTCGATGATCTGAACCGTTATTCAGTAATACAAATGGTGTTGCTGTATAATTTTCTATATCCATAGCTACACTTTTTATTTTTTCCAGTGCCTTATTATACTTTCCATCTTCTAATGAAGTATTTAAATATACTAAAGAACCATATCCTCTAATTAAATGAATTGCCACAACTGATGCTGTCTTACTTGGAGATTCCCAAATAAATTCCATATTTAGTTCTTTCTCTGCAAATTCATTACCAAAACCTCTTTCAAAAATAATTGAGGGAATCTCGAAACCACTTATAATTTGAGGTAATTGTGCGATATGTCCAAATGGATCAGGGATATAGGCAACCTTCATAACTCTCCCAAATTTTTCAGCAATCTGGTGTCCAATTATTAAATTCCTAATTAGTGATTCTCCACTAATTAAAAATTCATCGGGTAATACATACATGGGACCAATAGATAATCTTCTCTCCCTAATATAATTTTTAAGTTCCTCTTTTTTTTCAGGTCTGACTTCTAAATAATCTTCTAAAGGAATTGTTTGTCCATCTAATGTGAAATTAGTATAATTTGGATTAGTTCGCAATATATCTATCAACTTATCCATCATTATTACAAGTTTAGCACGAAATTCTTGAAAAGTTAGGTACCATTCTCGGTCCCAATGGGTTTCAGGTACAATTATGATATTAGTTGCTTTCATTTTTTTCACTCCATAAATTTTAATCATAACCTAATACAGATTTGCCAATAACACTTTGATCCGGTTTAGATCCTAATAAATCTAATAATGTAGGGACAATATCAGTAGTTTTACAATAATTAAGTTCTAATTTAGGAATCCTTGGAGAACCTCCAATAATTAAAGGTACTGTCATCGATTTTTTAAGAGCGATATCATGAGAATATAAAGATGAACCTTTAGTTTTTCCATGTTCATAATTAAAGCAATATTCTCCTACTGTGGATATCATTATATCGCATGATCTAGGATTTTTAAAATGTCGAGGGAGCTGATCTATAATATTTACAAAATCAATTTGATGAGTTGCAGCAACCCACTCATCAATAGTATGGGATCTATTATCTAGAAGAGATGCTGATTCTTCATATTTTAGATAGCCAAATAGATCTTTACTCTCAAATAAATATTTAGTTTTTTGATTTTTCCCCATTCCATGATATTCTATTCTACCTTTTAATATATTATCAGATTTATTATCTATGCGCTCAAGATAGATGATACCTTTTTCAGATGTATTCTTATCATCACCATAATATATTAATTTAACGCCTGGAATTTTCCCTAATGTTTCAAATAAATCTAAAGAAGAACTTCCTGTTCCACTTGGTTTAAAATTCTTCATTTGATTGATGGTTGGATGATGTTGCCAATTGATTCCTCTAAAGTTAAAGAATCCAACACCACCTAAATTTGCATCAAAATCTCCTGTCCCTATTTTAGGATTGTAAGGTCTTAAGCCTTTTTGTTGGAAGAAAGATTCGAGATCATAAACTTTTTGAGCTTTATAATTACCGTGATCAGATGTAATACAGATAGCAGTGTCCTTATAATATCCCATATCTTTAAGCGTTTTAATTAATGACCCTATATACTTATCACAGTCAAAGAGAAGATTTATATAGTCAGAATGATCAAATCCCTTTTCATGCATTAAATGATCTGTATGAGGAATATATCCTACACTTATTTTTGGGATTTCTTTATCAGGAAAGATCTCACCAGGATTTTTAAAAATATCTTCAATTCTTTTTAGTAGCAATTCTGCTTTATATTCTTTTGAAGTAGTAAATGTGGAACCTCTATACAAAAAACTTGTAGCACTTAAGAAATTTCCCTCACCTGCTTGTTCAAAAATGGTTCTAACATTTGTACCAATATCTTTGTTAATTTTAAATATATCATGTCGTTCACTGTAATTACGAATGAAAGGTGGTTTCTTTTTTTCTGAAGGAGGATCTGTGCGATTAAGCCAATGATAGTTAGGAACTCCACTTCCTTCTTTTGGATAATAACCCGAATTAGAGCCTGTTAAGATATCTGCATAACAAGGCAAGGTCACACTTGGAAAGGCAGTAATACAATTTCCACATTTAATACCATCTTCGGCGAGTTGTGTTATATTTGGAAGCTTTCCCTCCTTCATCCAATTAAAAAAATGTTCAGCTCTAACATCATCGAGAATTATTAAGATTACTTGATTTACTTTAGGACTTCTACTCATATTATATCTAATATTTGATAATTATTTATATAAATTTTAATAAAATATTGATGTATAAGAATTTGAATTTTTATTTTTGAAAGATAATATTCTCATAGTAATAATTGTGCGTTGTGTGGTCTATTGTTTAAAGTTCATGAACCAGAAGTTTATTATAAATCATCTGAAAATATGAATGAGCTTAAAGACAACTCCATCCAGCTAATAATAACTTCACCTCCTTATGGTAAAATTAAAGATTATGGTTCTGAAGAACAAATTGGATATTATGATTCTTTTGAAGAATATTTTCAACGATTGAAACAAGTTTGGAAGGAATGTTATCGTGTTCTTGAACCTAAATGCCGAATGATAATTAATATTGGAGACCAATATCTAAGAACCTCTAAATTTGGAAGATATCATATTCTATCAATATCTAGTAAGATCGTAAATGATTGTTTAAGTTTAGGTTTTGACTTTTTAGGGGATATTATATGGCAAAAAATTAGTACAACCAATACTACTGGTGGTTGTTCTTTAATGGGTTCAATTTATTATCCTAGAAATGGTTTGTTGACTTTTGATTATGAACACATACTAATTTTTAAGAAACATGAAGGAAAACGAAGGAATGTCGATCATAGAATTAAAGAGTTATCAAAAATTTCTTTAAGTGAATGGAAAAAATGGTTTGTAGGGCATTGGAAATTTCCAGGAGTAATGCAAAAAGAACATATAGCTATGTTTCCAGAAGAATTACCATATAGAGTAATAAGAATGTTTTCTTTTCTAGGTGATATAGTGTTAGATCCTTTTGTTGGGTCTGGTACAACTTTAAAAGTTGCTAAATCCCTATTTAGAAAAGGAGTTGGATATGAAATACATAAAAATTTTAAAGAGATTATTAAACTTAAAATTGAACAAGCTAAACCTGGTATTTTCAAGGACTATCAATATTTGCTTTACAAAATCTATAAAAAGTCTCAAAGAGAGAACTTTGAGATAAATTTCGATAAACAAAAACAAAAAGGGATAACTGTATTAAGGAGTCATGATAGGAATGAGATTATTTTAGATTACTTATTCATTGAGGATGAATATTTAGATGATGAATCAATAACACATCTATTTAATACAAAATTAGAAGAAAATACCGTTCAGAATTATTTGATGGAAAAAGAAAAATGGACAGAATATATGAATTATATTGTAGTTCTAAATTCAACATTTTCTATTAAAAAAAAATTTATAAATGTATTTAGAAACATCATAAGAATCAAAAATATAACTAAAAATATTCAACCCATCCCATTGGAAGAAATAGTAAAAAAAGATTTTGATATTTTAAACTTGTTCTCAAATTAAAGAATTTTATATTAGATTTTGTTTTAGGGCAAAAAAATTAAAATAAAAGGTCTATTATTTCGTCTTTAAATTGATTCTAGAAACTTATATGCAATGTATACGAAGGATTCATTAACATTTTCCCCGGATTTTGCAGATGTAAGAATATAATGAAATCCAAATTTTTCTGCGACGCTCCTTATGTCATCTTCACTAATATTGATTTGATCTACTAAATCTGATTTATTTCCGACTATTATTATGTTCATATCGTATGGAATATGTTTTTTAATATCATTATACCATGTCTCAACGCTTTCTAATGTATCTGAACGAGTTCTATCTACTACAATAAACGCTGAATTTGCACCTTGATAAAATCTCTTTCTATAAGGCGCCATCTGAGTTATCTGGCCTCCAATATCCCATATAACAAACTTAATTTTAGTATTTTCACCAATATCAATATCTTTTTGTGAAATGTCTACACCTATAGTAGAGCTGTAAGTATCGTAAAATAGATTTTGGACAAATTTCAAGATTAAAGATGTTTTACCTACAGCAAAATCCCCTGTAAGAATCAATTTAGTAGAAAAATCTCCAGTTGGGATTGTACCACTTCTAGTTTTAGCTAAAATCTTTATTATATCTGGGATCTTAAGCGATATGTTTTCATTCCCTTCTAAAATTAATTCAATCTTTTTTGCGATATGTTCAGAAAATACCCTTAATTCAGTATCAGAGGTTGATAGTATTGATACAGTTGTTAATATTGATTTTGTGCCCATTGAACAGTATACAAATTTTTTATTACCTAATATTGTAACATTGAAAAAATTACTTTCACTACCAAATTCTTTTTTAATTCTATCTATATACCTATCTAATGCGACTGCTACTGCTCCTAAAACAGAATCATCTCCGTTCTTCTCTCTACTTTCTGAAGTTATAATAAATCCTTCTCTATCGGATATAGTTACAGCTAAAATCCCTTCAATATTGCTCATGTATTCAAATAATAGTGATTTAAGAAGTTTTTCTTTTAAAGACATTCTTTGAGGTTTAACCTCTTGTGTTAGGCTTTGCATAGTTGTCATTGGCAATTCGTGTGGTTGAACAACTTTTTTTAGGTTCTCTTTTATTTTTTGATCCAATTTATAGAAATCCATTTCAATTGGATTATCCTTGAGTTTTATACAGAGACTTATTATTTTTCTGAAGAGCAAATTTGCATCTTCGAATTTCTCATCCTCAATTGTCTGTTTAAGTTCACCTATTAAATTTTCTCGTTCAATTTGTAAACTTAAAAGAGAGGATATTTCATCACTCGGTTCTATAAGATCAATTATCAGTTTAATTATTTCAAATTGATTCACTGGATTTTCTGCAATTATTGGATAGGTTTTTAAACCAAAAATCTTCTGTATTTGAGTAGAATCTACGGCGTTCTCTAAATCTTGTTTGTTAGCTATAATAGCAACACGAGCATCTGGAATTT
>JBHLNY010000063.1:11301-13461 GCA_048941065.1 Promethearchaeota archaeon | reverse complement strand
AATTTAAAAGTTGATGTTTATATTCCAAAACTTAGATTTGGAATTTCCATAATTATAAAAAGTGTGAAGTTTCACACTAGCTTGAAAATATGAACTCATTAAAATGAAATTAATATGAAAACTATATTTTAAAGAGTAGAAAGAAAATCAGAAACAGCTTCCTCTGAAGGTTCTGGATCAACAGCAGAATCATCAAGTTCCTCACCAATTATATCAAACTTATATGTACATTTATCCGCGCCTAATAGAACACATTCAACTTCCTCACCATCAACATCAATCTTTAAGGTTTCAAATACACCAAAGAAGAGTCCTAAATAAATTAAGCATAAGTTTTTAGCCATAATGTTATCTTTCTCATGAGATGCTAAAGGATCAATTACGCTTACTAAGATTTGAGTTTTTCTAAATAAGCTATTTAAATGACCATAACCCATTAATTCCATGGCTTCAAGAATACCTAGAAACACATCCTTTTTAGTAATTATCTTTTCATTATTCCAATCTTTATTATAAAAGAACTTTTCCATAAAGGATCTTCCAAGCGTTTTTCCGACCCACGTAAGGATATCATCTGCATTTGTACCGGCAAACTCAGAGAATTCGATTAAGTCAATAGGTCTTAGCATTAACAGCCTCATGTCTTTCTTTTTTTCTCCGAAAAAAAGTTGTCCCATTTTTTCTTCAATCATTATTTGTAATTCTTTTTTCAGTCGTTTTGACATTGCTTTTCCCTAATTCAGTATTTCCAAAAGAATATTAACAGTATATATAATAGAAATTTAAGTGTCTAGATATTTAAATTTAATGCTTAAAATAATTGGAGTCTAATATTATTATATTAGTATTATTAAGAAGCAATCAAATCAAAAATACTATTGATTAAAGAATCAATATTGTAGTTAGTTTTTACTGAAGTAAAAAGGAATACCCATTTTCTATTTTTAATCTTATTAAATTCAAAATAACTATATAATTCTTCCTTTAGCTTCTCTAATTGATATTTCATGCTTTTACCTGAAGATTTAGCCAAATCTATTTTATTTCCTAATATTAACAGAGGAACGTCTAGCAATTCTTCTCTATTTACAATTTTCCAAAATTCATTTTTTGATTCTTCAAAGCCTAATTGATTGGCAATATCAATCATGAAGATAAGGATATTAGAATCTTGTAAACCAATTAACCATTTTTTTCTAAAAGTTCGTTGTCCTGGCATATCCCAAAAGGCTAAAAACCCTTTTTCTTTTTTTCCGATATATTCAATATTGAATTTACGCGTTGGAGCAAAAAAGTTATCATTAAATAGCCCCGTTTTTATTCTTCTTACAAGAGATGTTTTTCCAACCTCATCAATTCCAAATAAGAAAACTTTAATAAATAATTCTTGTGGGTAATGATACACCATTTCAAGAGATTTTTCCACAATTTCATCCCCATATCTTCGGATATCAATAAAAATCGAAATTAGCAAACTTTCTATTTCAATTTCATCATCAAAAGAATAAGATCCTCCATTATTCAGTAATTCATTCAATAATTCTTCAAAAATTTCTTTATAATCGTAAGGATTATCCTCTTTATCAAAAATTAAGCCAACAATGATTTTTCTATTTATACAGGATGTATATATATTTAAATCATTAACAATTTGCGCAACAGGTTTATCAATATTATAATAATTTGAAATTTTGCATGAATTATTATTACCAATCGACAAATTTATACTTTTATTGTTATTATGAACATTGTTTGCTTTATCATGTCCTATTATTATTTTCTTTACGAGATTTGTTTTAGAAGTATTTATAATTTCATTGGGATAACTATAGATATTAAGATCGTTTAAATCTTGAAATTTCTTCCCTTTAAATAAAAAAATGTTCTGTAGCAAATGAAATTTCCAATATTCTTAATTTCTATAAGTTTGAGAATAAAAACTTATTAAAAAACGTTTGGAATCTTGCCTAATTATTACTTTTAAAGTTTTTGGTTTATGATTTCTAAGAAGATGGCATAAGTTCGTCTAAATACTTTATTAATGGTTAAATAAGAAAAGTTTTAATCACGATTTCCTTCTGTTTCAGAATTTTCCTCAATATCTGATTTTTCTTGTTCCTTGCCAGATTCTTCTGTTTCAGATGGACTATCGGATTCTTC
>JBHLNY010000063.1:0-11201 GCA_048941065.1 Promethearchaeota archaeon | reverse complement strand
TCAGAATTTTCCTCAATATCTGATTTTTCTTGTTCCTTGCCAGATTCTTCTGTTTCAGATGGACTATCGGATTCTTCAGGTGATTCTGAGCCAACAGGCGTTCCACAATGAGGACACTTCGACCAACCAGGTCTTAGAGCGTATCCACATTTTAAACATTCTTGCATATCTTCATCTGGTTTCCATTCGGGAATGTCTAAACCACCTTGTCTTTTCCGTGCGAGTTCTTGCAGTTCATCTTCTGTCCAATACTCCATTCCTTCAGGTAAAGTGGATTGCCGCTCTTCAACAAATTTTTCTATCTCTTCTTCAGACCAAACTGGTATATCTGGTTGAGTAGTCATTCTTTTTTGTGCTTCCTCGGCTAATTCCTCAGCAGTCCAAGTTTTAAGTTCTTGGCCTCCTGGAGTCCTAACAGCTCCAGTTTGTTGAGAGGGAACCTGACCAGGAGCCTGTGCACCGCTAATCCCTCTGCTAATAGAGGGTGCATTACAACTTTCAGCAGAGAATCTTAAAAGAGCTTCGAAACATTTGGAGAATTGATTTGGCTCCTTCCCCTCATCAGTAACTAACATTAAAGTAGTTTTATCAGCTGGATGAGGAATAGCTATAGCACAAATGGCAATATCTGATTTAAGTCGCCCTGATTCTATACCAGAAGTGACTTTTCCTATTGCATTCATTAACTCCTCATCTTTCATTAAAAAATCACATATTGGATCTCCATGTCTCTGGAAGCTTTCATGATATTTAGCTAGTTGCGTTTTTGTTATTGAAGAATCTAGAGATCTAATAATTGCATCCACATAAGGAAAAATTTGAGATTTGGGCCCCTTTTGAGATTCATCTAGTCTATATCCCCCTAAATCAATAGTTCCCGTAATAGGAGCGAATAAAGGTTTTTCATTTTTCATTTTGCCATAGATAATTGGTCTTGAAATATCACATTTGATTTCCCCATAATAAGCAATAGCATTATCAAAGAATTGAATTTTTCCGTCAAAAATAATTCGCGGAACACTTCGGAAAATCACATCAACCCAAGGCATTTCTTTTACAGGGATTATCGCACCACATGTTTTATCGATTAATTCACGCAATTTTTTAATATAATCTTTTAATTCCTTTTTAATGTCTGTGTATTCTTCATTATTTAGTTCTTCTTCTGCATTTTTTTCAAACTCCTTGAATTTTTCTTCATTTTTCTTAAGATTCCCCCCAAATGATTTAACTTCCCCAATGGTATTACCCAATAGAATAGAAGTTGCATTTTCAATAGTCTTTTTCTGAAAGTTGGAAAGTTCAACTTCAGAACTAAAAACTAAGTAATCTTCGATATTAAATTGAATCTTATTGACAAAAACTTCAAACAATTTTTTTTCTGACAATTCTTTAACCTTTTTTCCTTTGCTTATTTAGATTATTAGCTATCTATAAATATAGCAACCTAATGTATATAAAAATTTATTTGATTCTCCTTTTAAAAGACTTTTAAAAGAATCCCAAATTCAATTGAATAATTTCAATATCTCGGGATTGCTTTATTTGATTGTTTAAAATAGCTATAATTTTTATTTCAATTTAAAAACTTTAAGGCCAAGGTTATCCTGTATAACACAAGTAGTCCCATGTTGGTTTATAATCGTGTATTAGATCCATCATAATATTGTAAGCTGCTGGTGAGAAGAATTTATCAAGTGGAGGATAGTCGCCATTTTCTCTAATAGCTAAATGGACGTGTCCAGAAGGATCAAATTGTTGAAAATCACCAATACCCCACCCTAACATAATCCATTCGCCTTCATTAATATATATTTTAGATAGTTGAGTATTTACATCATTAACATCACTGGTCCATAGCTCAAATATATATTCACATTGAATTTCAGAATTAAATTCAGTGGTTATATTTACAGCATATCTGTTTACTCCTCCACCACGATCTATTACTGATATTGTTATTACTTTTCCCGGTGAAGCGGCATATATTCTCCTATTTTGTAAATAATAAAGATCAAAGCCTTTATGGATATAGCCCCATGGGCATACTGTTGTATTTGAATAAGCATTTGTAACATTATGAATATTAAGTCTTGAAGTGAAAGTTGTATTCACATAATCTAAGGGAGTATTTTCATCATAACATAAATATAGCCATTCGGGATGCCATATATGAACTAAATCCATCATCCTATTATAAGCAACAGATGAGTAATATCTATCAAGACGAGTCCGTATGTCATTTTCTATCACATCAAAATGAATGTGAGCACCCGGACCAATTTGTAAAAAGCTTCCGATTTTTTGTCCTATCTCCACCCAATCTCCTACACTAACATTGATTAATCGTTGCTGATGCTCATGGTCATCAAGATCAGTAGTCCAGGGCTCAAATCCATAATTTACCCAAACTGAATGATTAAATCGAATACTAACACCTACCATATATCTATTTTCTGTACCCTCACCCCAATCCATCAAACGTATATCGGTAACTTGCCCAGGAGCAGCAGCAAGAACTTTCGAGTTGTTAAGTAAAGCAAAATCAAATCCTTCATGTTCCATTACCCAAGGACAACTTAATGTACTTGACCAAGCTCCATTGACCGTATAAATATCTGATTCATTTTCAAAAATTACATTCATATAATCTAGACGATCCCATTCATATCTTTCTCCAGGATCAAAAAAATCTTCTTCCCAAGGTGGATCTTCCAGAATTCGAGATACAATAAAAATTCCTGCAATAGCGATTATCGCAATAATAATAAGTGAAATTATCCCTTTTCTTTTCATAAATGAATGAAATAAAAAGAGATTTAAAAATATATCTGCTAAATTGAAATATTTACATAACTAAAGCTGATTATTAAGATAGTCATTTTTCATTTTTATCATAGGAATAAAAAAAAATTATTGTCAAATTTCTAAGTATAATCATATTAATGATATAATATTTTTAAATAAACATGAACAAAATATGACTTATAAACAATAAATACTTAAGATGTTCATCCAGACTAATCTATTAATTTGAAAAAAAATTTGATATATTAAAAAATTAATTAAAACTTTTTATACACAAAAATATCCTCATATTTGACCAGAAGAAGGCATTTTTAAAAAAGTAAGGCTTTAATATAGCGTTTCGGTTTAATATATTAATCCGATAAAAAAAAATCTTTATATATTATATTATCATAAAATGTTATATATAGAAAAGACTTTAAAAGTTAAGGTTTAAGGCGATTCGAATTGAAGATTGTCACAGTCAATATACCGGATTCCTTCTTGGACTCTATAGAAAAATTAGTAGGAGAGGATGGTTTGTATCCCTCTAGATCTGAACTCATACGTGTTGCAGTCAGAGAATTTTTACTTAAGGAATTGGCATTAGCTAATAGGATGGCTAAATATAAGGAAAGTGAAATTGAAGGTTTTGATGAAAAAAATTTTGTAAGAGTACCTATTGAATCAACTGATGAAAATGATGAACCTGTACGTGAATTCAAAACATATAAAATAGTAAGACGTTTAGAATATTAAATTGGGGTAATTTAATATTTTTGGGGATTATAGTCTTTCTCCTATATTCTTTTTATTATTTTTTTTATATAAGAAGTTCAGTTTCAGCGGATCACCCAATTTTATGATTTACTATTTATCTCAATTTTTCAATTGAATTCTTTTTTTTTACTTTTTATATTAAAAATTTTTCAATTTTTTTAGTTGTATATGTAAGATAAAATAATATTTATAGAACCTTAGGTATATTAGAGATCGATCACAAAAAGAGGTTATATTTATTTCAGAAAAAAAAAGTAATAAAAATCAAGGAGTATATGAGCCCAAATTTATGGAATGGGGCATAATCAATAAAAATAATTTTAAAGATAAAACGACATATGATGTTCCGATCAAGAGATGGGATCCTTTATCAACAGTTACTATTAAAACTAAGGATTTTGGTCTTCGAAAGAAACGTGTAAGATATTATGGACACTATGCATACTTAAGTCCAATTAGAGGAAAAAGACCAAAAGGTTATGACACAGTAGAAAAAAAAAGTGAACTTGAACAATGTCCAAAAAAAATATTTGCCCAAGTAAAAGACGTTTTTATGGCAGTCACAGAAGGAAAACCTATTTTTGATGACTGGGGTTATCAATTGGGAGATGGATTTACTATGATCATAACTGAAGATGAGGAAAAGCGTGATAATCCATTTTCAGAGAATCCTCATCGAATTGAAAGACTTCCTGATTCTTGTAAGGCCGTAACATTATTAAATAGATATCCTTCAATGGCACGGATTATAGATCCTGAGATTGAGAATTTTATTAATGCCCAATTACCCCATCATCTAAAACTGGCAAGGGGGATAAATTTAGTAACCATTTCAAGAAAATTTTATCCTTCATTATGTTTTAATTTAATCCCTGACGAGATTCTTGCTGGAATTTTTTCATCTATGAAGGCTGCAATACTTTATTCCATTCAAGAAGCTATTGAACAGGATTATTATGACATTCCTGTGAATCCCTTTTTTAATATAGGAATGAAAGTAGGAGGGTCACAACCTCGAATACATAGCCAAGTTTATATAGACTTGAATGGGGATGGTCATGGAAGTCGATTAGAAGGATATTTAAGGGCATTTAGTGAGATGGGAGATAATTGTCATTTATGTGAAACTACACATGGAAATACAGATCGGATTATACTGAATACTGAATTTTGGACTTTTTATACCACAGGAAGTCCAGTTAGAAATTATCATATTCGTTTCCATCCAAATGAGCACATCCGAAGATTTTCTCAATTAAAAGTTAATCAGATAAACGATTTAGCGAGATCTATAAAAATTATTTTTCAATCACTTGATGATATTGATATAGATAAGAACAGAAATTTATTATTTAATTGTTGTCCTTTCGGTTATGATGCTAATTTTCATATGTTTGGTGATATTATTCCGCACGAAGTGATTGGTGGAGCAGAGATGGCAGATGATATGCGAGTAGCAAGGAAGTTGCCCCATATAGCTGCTGCTGAAATTAGAGGTTCTTTAGAGAAGTATCAACATTAATGAAAATCTCTTTCTTTTAATTAATGTAATAACTTTTAAATTTCAATTAAACTTAGATTTATATCTATTATATGTTTAATAATTAGTGAGGTAAATTTTTGAGGAATTCATATTGAGAGAATGGTCTGCGATAATATTAGCGGGCGGTAAAGGTAAAAGGTTAATGCCCTTAACTGCTTTGATTCCTAAACCACTTGTAAAAGTTACCAATGTTCCTATGGTAGATTATGCTATTGCACATTTAATATATGCAGATATAAAACACATTACTTTAGCTTTGGCATATATGGGTGAAGATTTGAAAGATCATATTGAAAAAGCATGGACACCAGATAGATTGGGAGACGTAGAATTAGAATGTGAGGTACACGACAGTAAAGGAACCGCTGATGCTTACAGACTATTGTCTGATTATATTGATTCTAAAAATGTTGTTGTATCGATGGCAGACATTGTAACAAATCTTCCAATGAGAGATTTCATGAATTTTCACTCTGAAAAAGAGGGATTGGTAACAATTTCAATGAAAACAGTTGAAAGTCATATTTCTCAATATGGTGTTGTCTTATTAGACAAGAATCGAAAAATTTATCTATTCTTAGAAAAACCAGCCCCAATGGAATTATATTTAAGTAGCATGGCTCAAAGAACTGATTTATTTTTGCATACAAACATAATTAACACTGGGATTTATTGCTTTAATAGAAAAATTGGAGATATCCTTCATGAGACTGGTTTAATGGATTTTGGGGGTGAAGTATTTCCATATCTCCTTGAAAACCAATATGATTTGTATGGTTTTGTAAAGAATTATTATTGGCTTGATTGTGGTAATAGCCAAACCTACATGTGGGCGAATTGGGATTTATTGCGTCAATATGCCTGGCCAATCACACCTAGCGGTAAAGAATATGATGGAATTTATGTTATGGGAGTTATAAATTCAGGTCAGAATATTATAATTGAAAAGCCAACATGCTTTGGTGAATATGTTAAGCTAGAGAATCGTGTAAAGATTAAGGAACTCACATCAATAGGAAATCATGTTACTATTGGAGAAGATACCCTTATTGAGAAAAGTGTTATATGGGATGACGTAAAAGTCGGTGCTGGTTGCATAATTACTGAAAGTATAATTTGTAATAATTGTGAAGTTGGAGATAATGTAGTATTAGAAAGAGCAATAGTTGCACCAAACTGTAAAATAAATGATAATTGCCAATTAAGAGACAAAACTCTCGAAGTTGGGCAACAAATATAATTTTAAATTTATGATTTAGATATACAAAGATTTTTATTTCTAATTTCTTCATAATATAGAATAGATGTAAATTTTTTAATATAAAAAAAATCCAATTTTATTAGGGTAAATCAAATTTTGGAGGAAATAAAATGATGTTAGTATATATACTCATACCTATTGGTATTATCCTTTTTTTCTTAGTAATTTGGTTTCTATCAGGACTAAAAGTAGTAAATGAATATGAGCGAAGAATTGTTTTTCGATTTGGTAGATATAAAAGAACTGTAGGCCCAGGAATAGTATATGTTATGCCGATTTTTGAAAGCTCATTAAAGGTTGATATGAGGATTAAAACGCAAGATATTGCTAGGCAAGATATTATTACAAAAGATAATATTCCAATAACAGTCGATACAAGTGTATTCTATAAAGTAATAAATCCACAATATGCTAAAACTAAAATCGAAAATTTTTTAAGAGCAGTACATAATTATACTCAAGGAGCTTTAAGAGATGTTATAGGAGGTATGGAATTAGATGAAGTTTTAACACAAAGAGAAAAAATATCTCAAGAAATCCGTAAAGTAGTTGACGAAGAAACAAGAGAATGGGGAATTGAAATTAGTCAAATTAAAATCCAACAAATTGAATTGCCAGAAAGTATGAAAAGAGCAATGGCAGTACAAGCTGAGAAAGAACGTGAGAAACGGGCCTCAATCATAGCTTCAGAAGGAGAATACGAAGCGGCAAAGAATATTGCAAAAGCAGCAGAACTATTATCACATAGTTCTTCAGCTATTCAACTAAGAACGTTACAAACAATTCAAGATATTTCACATGAGCCATCTCAAAAAATCGTAATTTTTATGCCAACTGATATAGTAAATTTACTGAAAAAATTGACATAGGATATGAGTTTGTTGGAAAATTAAAAAACTAAAAATTTTCATTTTTTTATAATTTTTAAAATTTTTAACGTAACAAGAGATTTTGCTATATTAATATAACTTATTAAATCTCAGAAGAGGGAAAAATAAATGAAAAAAACATCAAAAAATTTGATGATTGCCTTTATAAAAGAATCTCAAATTAGTGTTCGCTATGAACTCTTTGCAAAAGTAGCAAAAAAAGAGAATTTTTTTTTCATTTCGAGAATTTTTGAAGACTTTGCTAATCAAGAAAAAGAACATGCAAAATGGAATTATATTATGTTACAACAAGTAAAAAAAGATGAACCAATTGAAAATTTAACAATAGAAATTCAAAATCCAACCACTTATGGAGCAACTTTGCAAAATCTAAGATCTGCCATCAATGAAGAGGAAAATGGTTGGCAAGAGGTTTATCCTAATTTCGCAAATACAGCTAATATGGAAGGTTATCATAACATAGCAAACAGACTAAAACAGATTGGTAATACTAAGAAAAACCATTTTCTAAGATTAAAAATGCTCTTGAGCTTGGTACAAGATGAAAGAGGGTTTTCAAATAATAAAATTATATTCTGGAAGTGTATGGAATGTGGTTATGAAATTGCTGTCGATGAGATCCCAAATGATTATTCTTGTCCATCCTGTGGTCACCTAAGACAATATTTTAAAAGGCAGGTATTAAAAGTTGAAAATATTGAAAAAGAGTTGGAAAAAAAAAGCAGTTGGGTCTGCATGGAATGTGGTTATCAAGTAGAACTCGATGAATTGCCTGAAAATTGGGCGTGCCTTTCATGTGGCCGTTCTAAAGCATATTTCAAAAGGAAACCAATAGCTATGGACCATTATAAAATTTTGGCAAAAGAAAGAGAAAAAGTTATTTGGACATGTCTACAATGTGGGAATGAGGAGGAAATAGAATTACCAGATGATTGGACATGTTCTTCTTGTGGTTATCCCAAATCTGTAAATTCAAAAGAGTAATTAGTTAAAGTTTGTTATTTCTTCGCAAATGGTTCGAGATCTAAAGCATCAAATATTCCATCATTGGCTTCAAGAGTTCCAAGAAAATGCCATTCACCTTCTTCTACATTTTCGCCTTTTGCATATGTTGATGCCATATTATAGAGTCTATTAAAATTCTCGTAATGTAAAGCAACTCTATTTTCTGCATAATCCCTCGCACTCCAAGTTGTTATTAAAAATTGCCAGTCACTACTTTCTAATAGTAGGAGCTCTCTTGCCATTTGTTTTAAAATTTTAATTAGGTGAGGATCATTTGAATTTTTATATTTAGCAATTATTTCTTCACTCTTTGTTTCACATTCATAAATTCTTTCCCATGTCCAAGTTGTCCATTCGTTTAACCATACCCAATGAGAAGAAGCTTGACCCCAAGAACCCTCAATGATCGAAACCACTTTATTTGGGGGATTTTTTTCTACATATATTCTAGTGTTCGTTAATTCGATTTCAGGGTCATCTTCCATCCATCGAAGTACTCTCGATATCCACCAATTTCCTTCAAACCACCAATGGCCAAATAATTCACAATCATAGGGAGCAACTATTATTCCTGGATGCCCAAATCTATTTCTATGATCCCTTAAAATATCCTTAGCAAGATTTAAGTAGTGGCTTGCATTCTCATCTAGTTTACCTGGAACATCATCTGGCCAATAGAGCATTTTTTTTCCAAGATCGAGCTTTGGGCTAGTTACTTTCCAGTATTTCAACCCTCCAGGCCAGTTCTTTTTATGGAAGTCTAGATACTCAGCGCATCCAGGGTATCCGTGTTCTCCGCTCCACACCACAATTCCTGTTTTTTCATCTCTTGTAAAAAATCCTACAGGTGCTCCTGTTGAAGGATCAGTTGATACAAGGTAAGCTTCGTATTGAGATTTTTCAAAAGAAGTGGGGATTTCTTCATATTGAGATTCGAACTGCTTCCATAATTCTGCTAATAAGGGAAATCTAGCAGCATATACTCCTTGTGATTTTCCACCTAAAAGCAAAGCAGTATCAATAAAGAAATATCTTAAGCCATTTTTTGCGAGGAAATATTCAATTCCTGGTCGATCATACTCTTCATCTGTTAATGGGTTTTTCCATCGATATCCTGGACGATAAGCACATTCGGGAAGCCAAACTCCAGTTGGGTTTCTTCCAAAATGACGTTTATAATTATCCACAGCAGTCTTAAATTGAGCATCGATGGAAGTTTCTCTCGAGAGAAGTGGAGCGTATCCGTGAGTTGCACCACAAGTTATAATATCTATAAGTTCCATATCTTGGAGATTTTTAAATGCACCTACAATGTCTTTATTAAATCTATGAAAAAAATTGTCTTTAACCCGCTCATAAAACTCTTGCCACCATTTTGTTAACTTTATTCTTCCTTCCTCATATTTGTTTCCTATAAAATCTTCATAATCGTTTAAAGCAGCTGCAATTTTTTCATCTAAATACCCTAAAAATCCATTTACAAATGTAGGATGACGTAACATTTCACATAAAACTGGAGTAAGACCGATAGTCAATTTAGGATGGTATCCATCATCAATTAATTTATATAATTCTATTAAAAGTGGTAAATATGTTTCTGCGCTAGCTTCATTTACCCAATCCATTCCATGAGGCCATATACCATGTCCCAATACCCATGGTAGATGGGAATGCAATACTAATGAAAAAGATCCTAGTATTTCAGTCATAATACTTTTACTTTTCTGTATTAAAATTAATAATCTGATTATTTATTGAAATCTTGGCTTTTTATATAATTTTTCATATCGATAATACTAAAACTAATGCATAAATTATTTAAAACAGTTAAAAATATATATTCAAATTTAGCTAGATCATATATATTTCCTATTGAAAAATATTTGTATATTCAATTAAAGAAATCTATGATTGGTGATTTTCCACGGTCCAAAATCTTAAAGAACTTCTTAAAAGTGGTCGAATTATAGGAAAAGCTAATTTTGTGTTTACTCCCGAAATATCAAGTTCTATAGGATCAATACATGGGAGCCTATTTAACCAAAATCAATCAATTGTTATAGGGAGAGATTATCATAACGATAGTAGAATGTTAAAAAGAGCATATACTTCAGGAGTTATGTCTACAGGAATAAATCTTTTAAATTTATCTGATTGTACCTTTCCTATGTTACAATTTACTATTCGACGTTTTGGTGCGAGCGGAGGTGTATATTTTTCAGGGGGACACCTTTATAGTGAAGATGTAGGAGTTAGATTTGTAGATGCAGGAGGTATTGAATTACCCCATACAGACATACATAAGATAATTGATTCCTATAATACTTATCCAGAAAAGGTAAGAAGAGTTGAACCGAACGAAATTGGGCAAATTAACGCAATTCCTCAAACTGATGAGATTTACATTAAATCTTTACAACAATTTGTTAATAAAAAAAGAATAAAAAAGGCTAATTTAAAGATTGTTGTTGATTGTTCCTATGGACCTACTGGAAAAATTACACCACTTTTACTAAATGATATAGGGGTAGAAGTTATTGCTTTAAATACCCATTATCGTGAGAGATCACAAAATCCTGTACCAAATATCAATACTATTAGAAATACAGCAAATATAGTTAAAGCATCTAATAGTCATTTAGGTATTAATTTTGATGTGGATGGGTCAAGAATTTTAGTAATTGATGAAAATGGGTTAGAAATTAACTTTGAAGAATTATTAATGCTTTTTGTCTCATATGATGAAAGAATTCAAAAATCAAAAGCAAATACAATTATAACAACTCCCTCCATTTCACCTATAGCAATAAAATTTATTGAAGATAATGGTTTTCCTATAAAACAAGTTAATAACCTTCCAGGAGAGATTTCTAGACAAATTAGAGAAGAACGTGCGTGTTTTGCAGCATCTGATACTTTGAAGTTTTATTTTCCA
>JBHLNY010000349.1:0-3290 GCA_048941065.1 Promethearchaeota archaeon | reverse complement strand
TGCTGCGGCTCTTCGCCAGCCTACATCGTGGCCATCGCCGCGGCCGTACACGAGGAAAGAGGTTAATGGAGAGCAAATTATCAGGTGGAACGCCACCCCACAGTTCGGCGGCCATTTGCCACCTACTGTGCCGCGAACACGCTCAGCTCGCTGGCGTTGTTTGTCTTGCTGCTCCGCCCGGCCTGAGTCGCCACGAGGAGATAAAGGATTTCGATAAGGAGATCAAAACATGCAAGTGAGCGAAATCGTACGATGCGAAACGTTCCCCTGCGCCGACGTGCGGCACGAGTGCTACGTCGTTCCGGACATCGACGTGCGGCCGGCGGACGTCTCCATCATCCTGATCTCGGAAGCGGCCCCGGCCGATCTCGCTGACTATTACTACGCCGAAGGCGACCCCCTGTTCCAGCAGACCACGGTGCAGGCATTCCAGGATGCCGGGGCGGACGTCGCCTCCATCCAGGACATCCTCGACCGGGGCGTCTACCTCACCACCGCCGTGAAATGCGGCAAGATCGGCTACGGGATCAAGGCCGGCACCATCAAGGAATGCTCGCTCCTGCTGGAGAGGGAGCTGGCCCTGTTCCCCAACGTGCAGGCGTTCCTGTTGATGGGCGACGTGGCCATCAAGGCCGTCAACTACATCGCCAAGCGGGCCGGCGAGGGGCGCGTGATCCCGGCCGGCTCCACGTACAAGATCCGGGGACCGGAGTTCACCTTCCGGGGCGCGCGGGCCTTTCCCTCCTATCTGCAGGCCGGCCCCAGTTTTTTCATCGAGAAGAGCAAGCGGCGGATGATCGCGGAGGACATCGCCGCCGCGCTGCGGCTCATCCGGTGAACGCGCCCGGTGGTGCCTGAAGGAGTGCAACATGGATGCAAAAGCCGAGACCGCCGAACAACTGGCTTATAGTGGGTGTGTCACCCGCGTCCCACATCTGGAAGTTGGGCGGACGAGTGTCGTTGACGGAGTAGCGAAGCGGCGTGGGCAGCAGTTCCGCGCCTAGCGTTGGATGTACAGACTGATGCGTGTGTACCACGGCGACCCGACCAAGCTTGCTGCTCCCAAGCCCGCCCTGTCGTTGGAGCTTCTTGCGCTCGTCGAGAAGCGATACGGCCTCCATGTGAAAACGCCACGCGATTTGGGCGGGAGTTTCAACCTCAACGTATTGGTCGACGGCCACGTCTTGCGGGTGTATGGACCATGGGTCAGCGCAGCGAGGCTCGAAGAACTCTGGCGGGTTCGTCGGATGTTGAGATCCAGCGGCATCCCGATCCCCGATGTGCGGCCGACCCTCGATGGCTCGCCGTGGTGTGCGTTTGACGATTGCTTTATCGAGGTAGAGCGATACATCGACGGCGTGCCGATGAGTTCGTGGGAACAACTGTGCATCGGTATGCACACGCTCGGGCAACTGCATACCCTCATGGCCGATCTCGACGTCCAGGTCCCGCCGCCCATCGCGAACCACCTACCAGAAGCGCACGTTCTCGCCGCGACGCTCGACGCCACAGCCGTGGTGCGGGCATGGGGGCCGACACCGCAGGAAGAACGATACGCCGCAATCGCAGAGACGCTCGCGCGGATGCTGCCCGTCATGGATCTGCCGTGTCAACCGGTCCACGGTGATTTCAAGGACACGAACGTGCTCTTTCGCGATACCGATCTGGTGGCCGTGCTCGACTTTGACTTTATGGGCGTGCGCCCGCGCATCGACGACCTGGCGCTGCCACTGCATTGCCTCCTGCAGACCGGCACGCGGCTGACCGACGTGCGTGGACTGGTGGATGCGTACGATTCGGGCTGCGCGACGCCGCTCTCGGACTTGGAGCGCCGCGCGCTGCCGTTCGCGCTGGCGCGCATGTCGCTCTCGTATCTGCAATACCTCACGCTCCCGGGCGACGAGCCGTATATGCTGAGGTGTCGTCTTGAGTTCAACGAGCGGCGCGGCCCGGCGTGCGAATGGTGGCTTCGCACGATGCGCGGTACCGCGCGGTGGGAGGGTGCATTCGCGTGAGCAGCACTCGGGAGTCTACAACTGGTGCGCTGAATACGCCAGGCCAATGACCAGCAACGAGCAACAAGTAACCAACCCGGAGGAACCCATGTCCGATACCATGAAAGTCCAGCCCTTTGACGTTCTGCTTCGCTGGATCCTGAAGGAGCTTGAGCAGAACCAGTCCATCTTTGGTATCCCGCGCTTGTTATTCTACACGCCCCGGGAGGGTAACCCTTACGAACTTGACCTCTACGGGCACCGCCTGGCGACCCCCATCGGGCCGGCGGCCGGGCCCCACACCCAACTCGCCCAGAACATCGTCTGCGCCTGGCTCTGCGGCGGGCGCTTTATCGAGCTGAAAACCGTGCAGATCATGGACGAACTGGAGATCCCCCGGCCTTGCATCGACATGGAAGACGAGGGCTATAACGTCGAGTGGTCGCAAGAGCTCAAGCTGGAGCAGTCCGCCAGCGAGTACGTCAAGGCCTGGGTGCTGATCCACATCCTGCGCCGGGTGCTGGGCTTCGAGGACGCGCCCTTCGGCACCGTCTTCAACATGAGCGTGGGCTACAACCTGGAGGGGATCCAGCACCCGCGCATGACCCGCTTCATGGACCGGCTGGAGGACGCGTCCGAGGAAGTCTCCGCCATCCAGGCCACCCTGCGCGACCGGTTCCCTCAGTTCGCCGACATCGAGATTCCGGCCCGGCTCACCAACAACGTCACCCTGTCCACCATGCACGGCTGCCCCCCGGACGAGATCGAGCGCATCGCCCGGTACTTGCTGGAAGAACGGGGACTGCACACCACCGTCAAGCTGAACCCTACCCTGCTGGGGAAAGAGGCGGTGATGCGCATCCTCCACGACGACCCTTCGACTTCGCTCAGGGCAGGCCTGGGCTTCACCGATATCCACATCCCGGACCGCGTGTTTGAACACGACCTGCAGTACGATCGGGCAGTGGAACTGATCACGACCCTGAAGGAGGTAGCCACCGCGCGAGGGCTGGTCTTTGGGGTCAAACTGAGCAACACCCTGGCGATGGCAAATCACAAGGGGGTTCTCCCCGGCGACGAGGTGTACATGTCCGGGCGCGCCCTGTACCCCATCACCATGAACCTGTTCCACAAGCTCGCGCGGGAATTTGACGGCGACATAAACGTCTCTTACTCAGCCGGGGCAGACGCCCTCAACGTGACCGCCACCCTGGCGGCCGGCGCTCGGCCGGTCACGGCCGTCTCCGACCTGCTCAAGCCCGGCGGCTACTCCCGGCTCCTCCAATGGCTGGAGAC
>JBHLNY010000348.1:0-3295 GCA_048941065.1 Promethearchaeota archaeon | reverse complement strand
CGGTGCGGCAGCGGGCCGAGACGGTGGGGCAGTACAAGAAGCAGACCGGCGGCCGCGGTCACTTTGCCCAGGTGGAACTGCGCGTGGAACCCCTGGAGCGTGGAGCGGGGATCGTCTTTGAGAACGCGGCACCGCCGGCCGACTTTCCCCGCGATTTCGTGCGCCCCACGGAATTGGGCGTGCAGGAGGCATTGGAGCAGGGCGTCATCGCCGGCTATCCGGCCACCGACGTGCGCGTGACGCTGCTGGGCGGCAAATTCCACGAGGTGGACTCGGCGGCGATGGACTTTCAGATCGCCGGCTCCATGGGCGTGCGGCAGGCAGTGCGTCAGGCCCGGCCCGCCTTGCTGGAGCCCATCATGTCCGTCGACGTGAACGTCAGTGAGGAGCACCTGGGAGCCGTCGTGGGCGATCTGGGCCGGCGACGAGGGAGCGTGCGGGAGATGCGCGTGCGGGGCGACCTGCGCGTCGTGGACGGCGAGGTGCCGCTGGCCGAGACCTTTGGCTATGCCACCGATCTGCGTAGCATGACCCAGGGCCGGGGCACCTTCACGATGGAGTTCAGCCACTACGACCTGGTGCCGGACGCCATCACCGAGGAGATCGTCAAGCAGCGCCGGGAGGATGGCAAGATCCCGCAACGATAGCGCCGCACCGTTGGTCACGGGTCTGCGATGGTCAAGGAGCAAGGTACATGAGAGAGACTAACCTGACGTGACGAGTCTGTCTCGGCGATAGCTCCTCACACCGGCCGGCACCACTGCGGCCGGTGTCGCAGTCTTTGACCCCGGCTGCACGTATAGCTCTTTGGGCCCACGGGTCCACGGCCACCGCTTGACAAAGGGGTGGCCGTTTCGTATAATATATAACGAATTATCTACGGTCGTATGAAAATCGTCATATTTTGGAGTACAGGGGATGCCAGAAAAAAGAAGGGGTACGCGATCAGGTACCCAGGTGGATCCGCATACAGTGGTCTTTTCCCTGTACGGACAGTATGTGCTGTCACGCGGGGACGAGATCTGGATCGGCAGCTTGATCCGGGCCCTGGCTGCACTGGATATCAAGGCCGGAGCGACGAGGACGATCGTTTCGCGGATGCAACGGGAGGGTTACTTGCAGGGCCGGCGAGTAGGCCGCCGCAGCTTTTACCGGCTGACTGAACTTGGACTGAAGCAAGTGCGCGGAGGGGGTGACCGGGCCTTCACGCCGCCCGGTGACGAGTGGGACGGTCAGTGGATAGTGATCACATATACCATCCCCGAGGAACATCGCAAACACAGGGATATGCTGCGAAGTTGGCTTACGTGGTGGGCGTTCGGCGCACTGGCCCCCGGCGTCTGGATCTCCCCGCATCCCCTCTCGCCGGAGGTGGAAGGAAAGCTGCAGGAGATGGACGTGTGGCAGTATCTGGAGGTCTTCCGGGCCGAGCACCTGGGGCCAAGCGACCAACGCGCTCTGGTAGCTCATGCCTGGCCTCAGATCCCGGCCCTTGGAGATCGCTACCAGGCCTATGTCGCCAGATACGAGCGCGTGTCACACCATCTCAAGACCGGCACCCTTGATGACAAGGCGTGTTTTGTCGCCCGGTTTCAGAGCCTGTACGAGTTCATTGCCATCACTTTGGAAGACCCGGCCCTGCCGCCTTCCCTTCTGCCTAAGGACTGGCCCCGCCCCATCGCGCAAGCACTCTTCAAGGAGCTATCGCATGCCCTCTCCGAGCGCGCTGAGCGGTTTTTCGATGCGATCTACGAGACAGCAAAAGGGAAAGGAAAGGCCGATGACGAGAGAACACGAACACAGTGATAAGCCTCACCCACCAGCGATCTCCCGCCGGGAGTTCATCATCCAACTGGCGGCACTGGTCGGCCTGCTGGCGGCGTGCGGTCCCTCGGACGCGACGCAGTCACCCACGCCCACCAGCGCGCCGGCCCCACCGACGCCGACCATGCCCCCGCTCACGGCCGCGCCAACGGCCGGCCCCACCGCAATACCCACCGTCCGGCCCATCCCACCCCGGCCAGAGGTCATCAAGTTCTACCCAGACGCGCCCAGTAAGATCGTGCACGCCCGGCACGCCGGGGTCTGGAGCGGCGACGAGCTGGTGCCCGGCGCGATCCGGCAGATGCTTGATGCCTCCATTACGAAACTAACCGGCCTGAACGATGCCCCGGCCGCCTGGGCCGCCCTGTTCCGCCCCACCGAGCGGATCGCCATCAAGGTCAGCACCATCAATACCAGCGACTTTTTCACGCACGTCCCACTGGTGCTGGTCGTGGCCGAGTGTCTGCAGGAGGCTGGCGTTCCGGCCGAACAGATCGTCATCTTCGACCGAAACGATCGCGAACTGAAGCGTGCTGGCTATACCATCAACCAGGACGGGCCCGGCGTGCGCTGCTATGGCACCGATAGCCTACCCGCCTCCAAGTACATCAGGAACTGGACGGTGATGGAGAGCAAAGTCGGGCTCAGCGATATCCTACTGAACTGCGATGCCTTGATCAACATGCCCATCCTCAAGCATCACAACCATTCCGGCGTCACCTTTGCCATGAAGAACCACTTTGGCACCTTCGACCGACCAGCATTGTTCCACCGGCCACGCACGGTGCAGGCCATTCCCGAGTTGAATGGCCTGGCACCGATCAAGGACCGTGCGCGGCTGGTCATCGGCGATGCGCTGTCCATCTGTCCTCTCAGCCGGGGTGGCTGGCACCAGGCTGTGCCCGGCGACTCGATCCTCATGAGCTTTGACCCGGTGGCCCACGACACAGTTGGGCTTCAGATGCTCAGCGAAGTGATGACTGCTGAGGGGCACGACCCAGCGGGAGCGAAAACCCTGGCCGATATCTGGCTGACGAAAAGCACCGAGCTGGGATTGGGGACCAATGATCCAGGCCACATGGATCTGGCAGGGATTAACTTAACATAATAAGCCTGCCCGGACGACAGTCCCTCACACCGGCCGGCACCGCTGCGGCCGGTGTTGTTGTTTTTGGTCCCGGCTCCGCATCGGGAGAAAATGAACCTTTGGGTTGAAAGGCGGGTAATATTTAAGGTGGTAGTCGTCCAGGGGATCTTCGATAGGATTTATAACGGAGGAACACCCGATGGCAAGAGACACGATCGCAACGAGGCGGTTCTTCGCCGGGCTCCTGCTCGCGAGCTTTTTCGCGGCAGTCTGCCTGGCTTCCTGTGCAGTTCCCACACCGGCTCCTCAGCCGGCCGGCGACGGCGTGGTGAACGGCTGGGCCATCCTCGCCGAAAAAGATGACTACAGCGACGTGGAGGTCCC
>JBHLNY010000347.1:0-3295 GCA_048941065.1 Promethearchaeota archaeon | reverse complement strand
AGGGCTATTGGCGCAGGCAGGTAGCGCAGCAGGCTTTTAACCTGACGGTCAGGGGTTCAATTCCCCTATAGCCCGTTGATTTTTGTATGTTTATTTTAATAAAAAAAAATTTGAAATTATGAAATCTAATTTTATATAAAAAGATTTATAAATTGCAATAGAATTTAACTAAATTGATATTATGGAAATTACAGAATTCAGATTACCTTCAGATGAACCTGAACAGTTATTAGTGAAATCACAAGATAATTCTAGCAATGATTATGGCTGTGAACCAGAGAAAAGAGATATAGAAACCCTTATACAATGCGGAGTTATTAATTTAGATAAACCAAGTGGTCCTACAAGTCATGAAGTTGTTTCATGGGTCGGTAAAATATTAGGAATATCAAGTGTAGGGCATGGAGGAACGTTAGATCCTAAAGTTACAGGAGTTTTACCTTGTGCTCTAGGAAGAGCCACACGTGTATTGTCTGCTCTTTTAAATGCTGGTAAAGAATATATAGGAGTCATGTATTTACACACTCCAGAAAAATTAAGAAAAATTGAAAGAGTTTTCAAATTATTTACTGGAAATATATATCAAAGACCCCCAATTAAATCATCAGTAGTAAGAAAATTAAGAAGAAGAGAAATTTATTATTTTAAAGCAATTGAAGTGAGTAATAATCATATTTTATTCCGAGTTGGGTGCGAAGCAGGAACTTATATTAGGAAATTATGTTTTGATATAGGTGAAGTTTTATGTTCCGGAGCTCACATGCTTGAATTAAGAAGAACAAGAGTAGGTAATTTTAAAGAAGATGATAATTTAATTACTCTCCAAAATTTAAAAGATGCTTTTACAATATACCAACAAGAAGGTAATGAATACTATTTAAGAAAAATATTATATCCAATGGAAAAAATGGTATCCCATATACCAAAGATTTATGTTAGAGATTCTGCTGTTGATGCATTATGCCATGGTGCGAATTTAGCTGCCGCTGGAGTTTGTTTCATTGATGCAAGGGTTAAAAAAGGCACGCAAGTAGCATATATGACTCTTAAAAAAGAGTTAATTGGATTTGGAATTGCAGAGAAAAGTGCTATGGAAATATATAAAGCAAAATCTGGTATAATGGTAAAAACAAATAAGATCTTCATGGAACGTAGTACTTACCCTCGTTGGAATGAAAAAAAAAAAAAGTAGTAATATATCATGGATCAAAAAAATCAACATTATTTCACTAATCTTCCAGATGTAAAGTTAAAGATATACACAATTTCAGAAAGTTTAAGGAGACATCTCTATATATTTAAAACTATATCTGGTGTATTTTCTTTTAAAAAAATAGATTTAGGTACAAATATTTTAATTGAAAATATGTTTATTCCTAAAGAACCAAGTGTTTTACTTGACTTAGGATGCGGGTATGGACCTATAGGAATTGTTTTAGCTTATGAATCACCTAATAGTGAAGTATTTTTAATTGATATTAATAAACATGCTATTTGGTGTACTAAAGAAAATTTAAAAATTAATTTACCAGATAGTAAGAATCGTGTAAAAGTGTTATCAGGAAATTATTTTGAACCAATTAAGAACAAAGAATTGAAATTTGATGGGATTTATATGAACCCCCCATTACGCCAAGGGAGAAAAGAATTTATTAAACTAATATATAAAATTCCAGATTATTTAATGCCAAATGGATTTTACCAATTTGTAATGAGAAAGACAATGGGTGCTTCATATATATTGAAGTTTCTTAAAGATTCTTACCCAGATAAAAAAATTGAAATTTTATGCAAACGAAGTGGATATTGGGTTTTTAATTGTTTTCAAGAATAACCATTATTTTATATCATTAGACCTTATTGAAGAAACGACGAAAAAATGGAAAAATTTTTTAGAAAAGTATGATTTTTTTATTTATTATTTGTGAGAAATGAGGATTTTTCCTTGACTAAAAAACGGATAGATGTTTTACTTCATAAATTTGTACCTCAACATGTCCTCCTAACTAAAGAAGAATCTCTAAAGCTTTTAGATAAATACCAAATAGACTTTAGTGATTTACCTCAGATATTTGAAAAAGATCCAGTTGCTATTGCAATCGGGGCAAAAGAGGGAGATATTGTAAAAGTCGTGCGAGAATCGAATACAACGGTAAAGTCTGTAAATTATTATCGTTATGTGAAAAAGGAAAAAGTCTAATAAATAACTTTTTATAAAAATAAAAAATAATGCGGTTTAATGAATATTGAGTTCTGAAAATTTAACAAATGAAGATAAATGGGTTATTTTAAAGAGTTTATTTGATGAAAAAGGTCTTGTACGTCAACATCTAGATTCTTATAACAATTTTATTGAACTTGAAATGCAAACGATTGTTGATGAGTCTGGTGAAGTGATACCTGACATCCCAGGATTTAAAATAAAATTTGGAAAAATTAAAGTTGGAGTACCCAAAGTAAGAGAAGCTGATGGTGCTACAATGGAGATTACTCCAATAGAAGCAAGGATTAGAGAGTTAAGCTATGCTGCTGATATAACATTAGAAATGACTCCAATTACTATAGATGAACGCACTCAGAGAGAAGAAGCTGAAGAAACACTTGATATCTATATTGGGAAAATTCCAATTATGTTAAAAAGTTGTCGATGTCCTTTAGAGAGCTTGTCTGAACAAGAATTAATTAATCGAGGAGAAGACCCACTTGATCCAGGTGGTTATTTCATTATAAATGGAACTGAACGTGTTCTTGTCACCCAAGAAGATTTAGCACCTAATAGAATCTTAGCGGAAGAAGCATCCAGAAGTTCTAGTGCTACCCATCAAGCAAAAGTATTTTCAACAAGAAGTGGATTTAGAGCTCCTGTTACTATAGAACGGAAGAAGGATGGTAATTTAAGGGTTTCATTTCCTTCTGTTCCAGGTAAAATTCCTTTAGCGATCCTTATGCGATCTTTAGGTTTACATTCTGATAGAGAAATTTTTGAAGCTATATCAGAAAATGATGAAATTCAAAAGGAATTAATTCCAGTAATAGATGTTGCTTCTGAAATCCAAGTATTGAAGGACCCTGAGAAATCACAACAAAATGCACTTGATTATATTGGGAAAAGAGTTGCAATTGGACAAACAAAAGATTATCGTATAAGAAGAGCTCTTCAAGTTTTAGATAGGTATCTTTTACCCCATATTGGAAATTCAGAAGAAGACAGAATTAAGAAAGCATATTATTTAGGACAAATGGCACAGAAAGTAATGGAACTTGCTTTAGGTTTTAGAGATCCAGATGATAAAGA
>JBHLNY010000346.1:0-3299 GCA_048941065.1 Promethearchaeota archaeon | reverse complement strand
GCTCATCAATTTTGTCCTGAAGCAGCTCACTCTAAAGCTATCTCCAAACCAATTATCGAAATGATTGCTAGAGAGGGAAGAAAATTCATGGCATGTTTATGTTTAATAAGCCAAAGACCAAAAAAGTTGAGTACGACAGCGCTTTCTCAATGTAATTCTAAGTTGGTTTTAAATATTAAAAATCCCTATGATTTAAAACATCTTATGGATAGTTCAGAAGCAATTACTCAAGAATACGCTAGTATGGTTTCTAGTTTAGGCGTTGGAGAAATGTTGGTAATGGGAAATGCTGTAAATTATCCTGTTTTTATTGATATTAGAGAAAGAAAATATAAACCTCGATTTGAAGATAATTCTTTAGCTCAAGTTTGTTTAAATTGGCAGAATAAGCAATTACGATAAATCACTCATTATATTATTCTTTATTGCGGTATTATTTTTGTTTAGTACAATCATTTTTTTAGTTTTTGATACGCGAAAAACGTTTACTATATTCATACTTTCTAATTTCATGAATAACTCTTCTAAAATAAGGGAATTCACATAAGGAAATTCCTTTTTTAAAAGCTCTTCAAGCCGTTTATCTAAAATTTCTCCCTTATTTTTAATAAGTATATCTATTACTAAATTAATTAGCGGTTTTTGATTCCATCTATATGTTTCGATACTATTTCACCAATATATCAAATTTAAAAAAAGAAAATTGTAATAATTAGTTTTTACTTTCTAATTAATTTTATGAATTTTATACAAACAAACGATCCTCTTTTGATTCTTCAATTCTTCGACTTTTTAGTTTTTCTCCAAACTTTATGTACCAGTTAATTACTTCATCTGTTAATGTTGGATTAACAAATTTTCTTGCTTCTTTAAAGTGTTCTATAGAAACTTTTCTTGCTCTAATATTTTCTCTAAGAGCTATCATAGCTGCTTCACGACACCACGTTTCAATATCAGCTCCAGAAAAACCCTCAATCATATCATTTAATTCTTCTAATTTTATGTTATTTGTTAAAGGCATCTCCTTTGTAAATATCTTTAAGATTTCCAACCTTCCTTTTTCATCAGGAGCAGAAATAAGTAATAATCTATCAATTCTTCCTGGTCTAATTAGTGCAGGGTCTAGTATATCAGGTCGATTAGTTGCAGCAATAACAACTATATCTTTTTTAATTTCTAGCCCGTCTAACTCAGTTAAGAATTGAGATAATACTTTTTCACTCACTCCAGAATCAGAGGTGTGACGTCCCCTACTTGGAGCAATTGAATCAAATTCATCAAAAAATATAATACATGGAGCAGCCATCTTAGCTTTACGAAAAATCTCTCTTATCGCCTTTTCACTTTCTCCTACCCATTTAGATAAAAGCTCAGGTCCTTTTATAGATATAAAATTTGCTTTACTTTCTGTAGCTACAGCTCTTGCTAATAGAGTTTTACCACATCCAGGTGGTCCATAGAGTAAGATTCCTCTTGGTGGAGTTATTCCCATACGATTGAATATTTTCGGATATGATAAAGGCCATTCTACCGCTTCAACTAATTTCTGCTTTAAATCTTCTAATCCACCTACTTGATCCCATGTAACATTAGGGACTTCTACAAATACCTCTCTTATTCCAGAAGGTAACACTTCTTTTAATGCTTCATCAAAATCGTTTTTATTAACTTCTATTTGCTCCAATAATTCTGGCTCGATAATTTCTGATTCTAAATCTATTTTTGGTAAATATCTTCGTAATGCTGACATTGCTGCTTCAGTACAGACTGCTGAAATATCTGCTCCAACGAATCCGTGAGTTATTTGAGCAAATTCTTTTAATGAGATCTTCTTATCAAGAGGCATATTTCGAGTATGTATTTGAAATATTTCTCTCCTCCCTTTTTCATTAGGAACTTTTATCTCAATTTCACGGTCAAACCTACCCGGACGTCTTAATGCTGGATCTAAACTATTTGGTCTATTGGTTGCTCCTATAACAATAACTTTACCTCTACCGTGAAGTCCATCCATCAAAGCTAGTAGTTGGGCAACAACTCTACGCTCTACTTCTCCAGTAACCGTTTCTCTCTTTGGAGCAATAGCGTCTATTTCATCAATGAAAATAATTGAAGGACTTTTTTCTTCTGCTTCAATAAAGAGTTTACGTAATTTCTTTTCTGATTCCCCATAGAATTTACTCATTATTTCAGGACCATTAATAGATATAAAATGTGCCTCACTCTCATTAGCAACAGCTCTAGCTAACAATGTCTTTCCACAACCGGGAGGTCCTCTTAATAGTACACCCTTAGGAGGATCTATTCCTAATCGTTTAAAAAGTGATGGATGACGTAAAGGCAATTCTACCATTTCTCTAACCCGTTGTATCTCCCTATCTAAACCACCTACATCTTCATAATTAATATAATCAGGGCCCCTCTCGATATCTTCAGTTACTCGATCACTTATGTTAACAATTGTTTCCTGTTTAATGATACAAACATCATTTGGTCTCATATTTATTACTTTAAATTGTATTTCTCTGCTTATTCCAATAGATATAGGAATATAATCATCAATCGTCACCGGATAATTATTTAATTTCCTTTTTACAAAACTTTCAAACCTAGGATCGTTCCTAATGGGGATATTTGATGGTGCTAAAACAACAAGTTGAGCAACCTCTGCATTAACTTTAAGTATTTCTACCGTATCGTCAATTCTTGTTCCTGTGTTTTGTTGTAACCTTGAATCTATACGAACTATTCCTAAACCATTATCTTGAGGATAACTGGGCCATGCAATACCAGCACTTTTTTTCTTACCGAGAAGAGCAATAATATCACCAGTTTGGATATTTAACTTTTCCATTGTTTCTTGATCAATCCTTATGATATTACGCCCAATATCTCTTTTTTTAGCTTTTTGAACTCTTAAAGTTATGCTTGGTATATTAGCTTCTTTTTTAACATCTTTATCTTTATAATTGGGATCTTTCGATGACATGTTATCTTTAAAGAAAATTTATATCTTTAAATAAATGAAATATTATTTTTGTAAAAATTTTTGCTTTTATGAAAAATAACTCTTTTAATTTCCCTTAAGAAAATTATCTAAAGATACTTGAATCTTAGATGAATCTAATTTCCTAAGACGATCTAAAGCATTTTCTACTCTTTGCTTAGAAAAATTATGTTGTTCAATCAGTAATTCTTCCAATTTTTCATAATTTATACCTTTTAATTTTTGTATTTGATAATCTTTTTTGATATTTGGTTCTAAAAAGATATTTTTTACTTTTTCAATTAGTTCAGGT
>JBHLNY010000345.1:3110-3310 GCA_048941065.1 Promethearchaeota archaeon | reverse complement strand
TCAACTATAGCTTCAAAATTCGAACCTGAACCAGAAGCAATTGCGCCTAATTTTAATTTCCTCATAATACAATCTAGGTTATTCTCACAAAAAAATATAACTAAATAAGGAAGAATAATTAAACGGTAAAGAAGTAGAAAATGATTATTTATTAATTTTTCGGATATTATATAATGATAATGTTTTTATTTGATTACTCT
>JBHLNY010000345.1:0-3100 GCA_048941065.1 Promethearchaeota archaeon | reverse complement strand
GTTTCATGTTGTTTCTCCTACAGGCTTTTTAGTTTTTTGAGGTTGCCCTGAGAGCTTTTTATTTGATTACTCTATATTTATCTTAGAAATTTAGTATTATTTCATTCTGAAAATTATTCTCTTCCAAAAAAACTATAACGTAAGAGAATATAAACTATTTATTTAAAATAAGCATTTACAAATAACCAAACCATATCTACATATAAATGATATTTCAAGTATTACTATTGAATACATAAATACATAATTATATTTAAGTCAAAAATACCAAAAAAATATGAAATAAGAATCTAAATCTTACGAGTTAAATATACTGTTAAAAAAATATTTAGAAAATTTAATTAACTAGCTTAATGAAGATTTATGAGTTTTGAAAGCGAACTAAAACGAATCAGGGAGGATATCGTTCAGCAACTTCCCCCAGAAATCGTTGTTAAGAAGATAGAATTCGAAGGACCCGAGATAGCTGTCTATTCTGAAAACTCAGATGTGGAAGCAATTGAAAGCTCAACTATATTAAAAGATTTAGCAAAAACAATGCGAAAACGAGTAGTATTTCGATGGAATGTTGATAAACGTAAGGATCCTGCTGAAACAGAGAGTTATATTAGAAATTTAGTAAATGAGGATGCAGAAATCTCTAGTATTGAATTTGATCATACCCGAGGAGAAGTAATAATAGAATCTGGGAAACCAGGACTCGTTATTGGAAAAAAAGGAGCTAATTTAAAAGAAATTAGGACCAATACATATTGGCAACCCAGAACTATAAGAACACCCCCATTAACCTCAAGAACAATTCAATTAATAAGAGGAATGCTTTCAAAAGAACGTCAAACTCAAAAGGATATTCTTTTGAGGATTGGGAAGAGAATACATAGACCTGCTCTCTTTAAAAACTTAAATATTAGGTTAAGTGCTTTAGGTGGCTTTAGAGAAGTAGGTAGATCTTGCATATTAATGCAAACAAGAGATAGTAATGTATTATTAGATTGCGGACTAAATGTTGGGAATATCAATGATAGATTTCCATACTTTGATGTTCCTGAATTTTCAGTAAGAGATCTTGATGCAGTTATTATATCACATGCCCATATGGATCATTGTGGACTTGTTCCATTTCTATATAAATATGGGTATCGTGGCCCAATTTATTCTACATTACCAACTCGAAATCTATCAACAATGCATCAATTGGATTTTATTCAAGTTTGTGAAAAAGAGGGAGTTCCATCACCATATTCAAAAAGAGACGTAAAATCTACAGTCCTTCATACAATCCCGCTTTCTTGGGGAAAAGTAACAGATATTGCACCAGATATTAAATTAACACTTCATAATTCTGGACATATTTTAGGGTCATCAATGATACATTTACACTTTGGAAAAGGAGACTATAATTTTGTATACACGGGAGATTTTAAATTTCAAAAAACACGATTATTAGAGAAAGCAGCTGTCAAATTTCCAAGAGTAGAAAGTCTTTTACTTGAATCTACTTATGGTGGACCCCAAGATCGAATACCTAGCAGACAAGAATCTGAAAAAGAACTTAAACAGATTTTAAATTCTACACTTAAAAGAGGTGGAAAAGTTTTGGTTCCAGTTCTAGCTGTTGGTAGAGCTCAAGAATTATTGATAGTCTTGGAAGAATATATTTCAAAAGGTTTTATTGATAAAGTGCCAATATTTATTGATGGATTGATAAGTGAGGCTACTGCAATTCATACCGCTAATCCTGATTTTCTTAGTAGTGATTTAAGAGAAAAAATATTACATCAAGGAAAGAATCCCTTTCTAAGTGATTACTTTGAAACAGTTTCAGCTCAAGAAGAAAGATTAGATATTATTAAAGGTGGACCATGTATCATTATGGCTACTAGTGGAATGCTTATTGGAGGTCCATCAGTGCAATACTTAAAAGGATTAGCTAATGATGCAAAAAATTCATTAGTTTTTGTATCCTATCAAGTTTCAGGAACACTCGGGAGCCGGATTCAGCGCGGATTCCGAGAATTTCAGTACGTAGATGCGAAAGGTCGAACTCAACTCGTTAGATTGAACTTGAAAGTATTTACTCTTGAAGGATTTAGTGGTCATTCATCTCGTAGTCAAATTTCTCAATTCTTGAGAAGAATTCAACCACGACCTAAAACAATTATAGTAAACCATGGGGAAGAAAGTAAGTGTATAAGTCTTTCGACAATGATACATAAGAAACTCAGGAAGAGCACGAAATCACCAAAAAACTTGGAAACGGTTTTCTTGAAATAAACCATTCTTTTATTTATTTTTTAGAGAAAAAATAATTTTTTTAAATAGCATTAATTACTCTTTTTAAATAGTATTTTGTGGTAATCTTTGAATTTAAAAGACTTTAAGATTAAAAATCATCTGATAACTATATCTAGACATATCATTCAAATTATCGCGTTCATCTTTATTAACTACATAATTTTGGAATTGCTCTTTTCTATTAATTTAATTGGCTTAGAGAACATTTTTAAAATAATGCCAGTCTTGAATTCTCCTCGAAATCCACTTTCAAGAGGAGCTGGAATTTTGGAATATATCTTTTTTTCATTAACCGAAGGAATACTTCCAATATTTTTGCTGGGGATTTTTATTTTAATTATCCTATTTACAAATAGATTCTTTTGTGGGTGGATATGCCCTATTGGTACAATTCAAGATGGATGCGCTGCATTAACAACAAAAAAAAGAACCCTAAAGCCCAGTACACATAATTCTTTATTGAAACTTAAATATATTATAATAATCTTTTTAATAATTCTACTAATTCCATTAGCCGTTACTTATTCTACAAATCTATCCTTTTATTTAGATTATAAAAATAATCTAGGGGATTTTGGGGATAAACCATTATCTTATTTCTCACTTTCTGAATATATTTTTGAATTTTTTCCGAATATGGTAAAAAGTGTATTTCAAGCTGCCAGTTTAGGACCTCTTTTTAAAAATTTGTTAGTATTTTTAATCACAATCTTTTATTTAATTATTCTTATTTTATCAGTTTGGTATCCAAGAGTATATTGTAGATATATTTGTCCATTTGCAGCATTATCTTCTGCTATTAGTA
>JBHLNY010000062.1:0-13667 GCA_048941065.1 Promethearchaeota archaeon | reverse complement strand
AAGCAATTAATATGCTCACGTCTTTATAATATGGTATTTTGGCTCGATAACCTCTCCCAAATGACGCTAAGAAATAAATTCCATAAAAAATAATAAACCCTAGTAACATAATAAGCCCAATTAATGGAAATATGTACCACCAGTAAGTTATAGAATTGGTAAGAAATCTATTAATTCCTCTTATTATTCCTGATGACCAAAAACGTGGAAAATACATATGTAATAAAACAAAATATATTATCCAAACTGATCCATATAATAGATATCTTGAGATTTTCATTTTTTCATTCTCCTTTATTTATATCCATTTTCTTTAAATTTTTATAAATATATCTTCCAAAAAGAACCACTGAAAGGATCATAATACTTAAAAGACAAATCTGATAAATCAACATGGTCCAAGTTACTATTCCCTCGTGTGATGCAGACCATATTTCAGTAGCATCGGGATTGATCAAATCTGTTAGGAATACAACAAGGCTAGAAGTACCATAGATCGCAAAAAATGTAGTAATTAATAATATTCTCGTTATTCTCTCACCCATAAAGGGTTTTGTTTCATGCAAACCTAAACCTTCATGTCTTGCTCTCATATACTCATAAATAAAAATTAGTAAGATATTAGTCCAAACCATCCATGTAAAATCGAATCCATTGTCTTGTAAAACCAAAAAGTTAGTAGGAACTAAACATACCAACATTAAAGTATCACTTATTCTATCAATAATATTATCTAACCAAGCGCCTCTTTTAGATTTTATATCAAGTAACCTTGCTATTGCTCCATCAATCCCATCGATAACTCCTGTAACAAGCACTAAAACAGCAAGAGCAAAAAACCAAGAACCATAGGCTGGTTGTTCAGAAAACAAATCCAATGTATGTCCCTTACTGGCCATGATAACACCATAAAATATGAGAAAGGATAAAATTAAATTCATAAAAGATACCATATTTGGAGTTAACCCCCATCTAATAAAGATTTTTGCCCCTTTGTAAGTTATTGGCATATAGATTTTTCCAGCGGGGTCTTTTTTCATTTGTGCAAACTGTTCTTCTAACTTATGAGCTTGTCCGTGATCTTTTAACCAATCTCTTATGAATTCATCACAAGTCATGAATTCTTGTTTAGGTCTTCTATGAAATAATCCACTAATAAAAATAATTACAAGAAGCCCTAGTAAAACTAATGGGAATACTAAAACAAATATAATTTCTGCCATATATTCCGCCTTTAGCTATTAAATATTTTTATGATAAATTTTAAAATAGTAATTTTATTAGAGATTAAAATATATTTAAATGTAGTCCTTTATAAGTTTAATCACACTTTTATTTCGTTTAAAACTAAAATTAATTTTATGTGCTTCTTAGATCTGACGGGTAATCTCCATGAGTCCAAGTGTTAATAGTAAAATCCATAAATCTCCTAACATCTCTACTACTGGCAAAAATTTTTCGATTGGCAAAAAGAATTTTCATTCTGTGTTTACTTTTAATTGTACGTAATATTTGTTCGAAAACAAATTTTGGTCTAGTATAAAATTCAAGGTAAGCATGTCGCATTTCTTTTTCAACTGTTTTTAAAGGTGGAAGTAAGGTCTTAACACCATTTTCCCAATATTTATCAGGATTGATTTTTCCTTCGTGGACTAAATCATCCCAAATTTGGGTGCCTGGAATTGCACCAAAAATATGGAACTGAGGATAATCGATATCTAGTTTCTGAGCAAAATAAAAGGTTTTTTTAATTTCGGTTAGTGTTTCTGTAGGTAAGCCAACGACAAATGTTCCCATTATGAAGTCTATTCCACTCTTTTTTGCTTTCTTGGTGGCATCGATCGCCATCTTAGGAGTAATTCTTTTATTCAAATAATTAAGAATTCTCTGATTTGCACTTTCTATACCAAATGCTATTGTTCGACACCCTGTTTTTCTCATTTCATAAAGTAATAAGTTGCTAACAAGATCAACTCTTTGATCACATACCCAAATGAATTTTAATTTATTTCTCTGTATCTCTCGAAATAATTTTATTGCTCGCTGAGGATTGTTTGTAAAATTATCGTCAACCCAATAAAGGTTTGTATAATTTTCACCTTCGAGATACTCTAATTCCTTAATAATATGGGAGATAGATCTATTTCGCCATCTCTGATGGGACAATTTACTTTGGCAACAAAACGTACAATTATAAGTACAACCACGAGAAGATTGGATCGTCGTAAATTTACCATAGTCAGCATTAACTCCTCCATAATTTTGACAATATTGTATATCTCCACAAGCTTTTCTTTCAGGGAATGGTAAATCATCAAGATCTTTGATTAGGGGTCGATCTGAGTTAATAATAATTTTACCATTTTCTCGATAAGTAATTCCTAATACATCTTTTAAATTCTGATTTTTTTCTAAGCTTTTAGTTAATTTAAAAAAAGTTATTTCTCCTTCCCCTCTAACACAGATATCTACAAAAGGATACTTTTTTAAGATTCTGTTATGATTAAATGTTGCATGGCAATTTCCAAAAACTATTTTAATATTTGGATTCCAATTTTTGATTAACTTTGCAATAAAAGTAGCTCGTATACCCATATTAATATCTGTTAAAGTATTGAAACCCACAATATCTGGATCACATCTTTTTACCTGTTCAAGCACACGAGCAGTAGGAATTTTAGTTGCATGTTGATCGATTAGAATACTCTCATATCCTTCTTTTTTAAGATAAGCCATAATATATAGGATACCTAATGGAGGATATGCTCCAGTAGTTTCATGAGATCTCTCAATTATATAAGAACGAGGAGCTGGATTGATAAAACAAATTTTCATTTTATGAATCAAATTTTGTTTCGTTATTTATTATTTTTAATTACTTTAACTAATTATGTAATAACCTTAGTTAAGATAATTAAAAAGATTTATAAAATTTAAGAAAGTTAGTAAAATTAAACCGTTTTTAGATCCTTTTAAATTATAAATATCCTTCTGAAGTTAAGGATAGATTTCTATGATGTTTCTAAGGTATTAATAAAAATGAAATTGTAATTTAAGACTTAAACTTCTTTTCCACAACTTCTACATATGTATTTCTTAGCAAATATCTTAATTCCACCCTGTTGAAATAATACTTGAGTTTTATCTTCTTCTGTGTTAAAGGAAGTACCTCCACATTCAGGACATACTCGACGACCTTCTACAGGAGGTTTCTCCTTTGCTTTCTCTTCCGCCTCTTGTTTTTCAACTATATCAGAGGGTTTTACAGTTTCAGTTGTGGATGAGATCGTTACTTTTGCTTCGCTTTTTCCAGAACTTTCATTTCCTAAAAGTTTATCTAATTTCCTATCTATTTTTTCTAATATATTTAATACTTTTTCTTCAAATGACAACCATATCTCCTCTTTTATCCTTAGAATGAATTTATTTTTTATTAAATAATCAAGTTCAGCTTTAAATATTTTATTAAAAGAATAAGTAGATTTGTTATCAATTTAAAAGAATATGATCTCACAATTTATAATTTTTAGAGAATCTTTTTAAATCCAAACCTGTGCTATATTTAATTATGACATCTACTAATAATTCTCGTGATGATTGGTTAATACCTGAATCACCCATTACTTTTGAGTATTTAACAAAATTTAACCGCAACATGGGCTTTTTACACTTAATACAAGGAATTCTAATGATTTTTCTTGGATTTATATTAGATTTTTCTAGAGATATTTATACATTTTACCTGAGATTCGAGGTAACAACTCCTCCATTTATTATTGAGCCTAATCCTCAAGTTTTTTTTACATTTAGATTATTAGGTATGGCTGTAGGATCCTTTTTGCTAATGTCTGCTATAGCACATTTATTAATCGCTTATCCACTTAATAAAAGTTATATTCGAAATTTAAAACGTGGAATCAATAAAGTACGGTGGTTTGAATATGCATTTTCTAGCTCAATTATGATAGTCTTAATTGCTATTTTCTTTGGAGTCTGGGATTTCTGGTCTTTATTTATGATTTTCATGGCTAATGCAATAATGAATATGTTCGGTTTAATGATGGAACTGTATAATGTTTATACTCGTGAAAAAAATGAGAAAATAAAATGGACTCCCTTTGTACTCGGATGCATTATTGGTGCCGTACCTTGGATCGTCATAACAAGCTATTTCCTTAGTACTCAGACTATTGGAGGCGAAATTCCGTGGTTTGTTTATTGGATTTATGGAATTGAATTATTCTTCTTCAATACATTTGCAATTAACATGGCCCTTCAATATAAAGGTGTAGGGAAATGGAAAGATTATCTCTATGGAGAAAGGGTGTATCAGTTATTAAGTTTATTCTCTAAGACATTTCTAGCCTGGTTCGTTTTCGCAGGAGTACTCTCTCCAAGTTAATTTTAAAGAATTTTATTTTTTTTTATTTTTTTAGTTTTATTTTTAGTAAAATAGAGATATAAAGGATTTTAATTTCTCTCATTAGCGAAAAATGTAATTAATCAGATCTTCTGTATCCTTCCATGGATTCTAAATAATCTAAAATTGATTCTTTTATTTCGATTGCGGGATATATCAACCTGGATTTTTTCACATAGTTTAATGCATCGCTCCAACTCCATCTTGGATTTTCTTTTAATAGCCAAGCAACAATGATTCCCCCAGATCTACTTATGCCCATTGCGCAATGGACTAATACTTTTCCTATTTTAATATGTTTATCAATAAAGGAAAGAATTTCTTTAATATAATTATGAGGAGGGTACCAATCATCTGGAAATCCTTTGAATAAATAAGCAAAACCTAATGAACTTGGATTATATAGATCATTTTCCATTAAATTAACAATAGCAGTGATACCAATTTCTTTAAATTTTTTAAAGTTTAGTCGTGGCCAATACGCGCCAATGTATAAGTTATCATGAACCTTATATATTTGATCCATTTCGGTCATAATGTAAAAAACTATTATTTTTTAAGAAGACAAAAAAATATTAACCTAATTTGACTAAATCCCGACTTGCTATGACATTAGCACCTAAATTAAGAATATTTTCTATTAGAATATCTCCCATTTTAATAGGTGCTTGTTTTTTCATTCTTGCTATTTCTCTTAGAACATCTTTTAACTTATTTTTAAGAATTGGTTTATCTGTTCTTACTGGAATTAAAGGTAATAACCCATTTTCAACCTGCATAGTAGTTGTTAGAATCCTTTTTGGTTCGTAATATTCCTGTTCTGCATATTCTAATCCTCTGTCACATGTATAACCTTCAAATGCAATGTCACCTTTCTGATCTTTTTTTACTTGAATTTCGCAACCGGTTGGGCATACGATACATCTTATCACTTTTATTATGCTTTGGCTACTTTCTGACATATTCTTAATCACTCCTCTTCAATTAATACCTCTGGACGAGGAATAACTTCAATATTAATAGATTTACATTCAGAATCTATGCCATTTTGCTCTAGATTAACATTTAATTCAACCATTTCACTAGGGATTACATAGATTTTCTTTCTTTTATAAATTATCTTATTATTGTTATCTTTTAATTGGATAAGTACTCTTCTATCAGGATAATTCACTCGTAGCGTAAATATTATATCTTTTGATAAGTCTCTTTTATTTATTATATCCGGTTTAACATAATTAACATTTTCTCCTGAAAAGCACTGAATTATTTCTTTTTTCTTCACTTCTTTACCATATCTTTTATTAATGTATTCTACAGCATTTTTTCCAGCTCTCTTTGCTTCAGCAGTTACTAAATCAACTAAATCGTGAACTTGCAATACATTCCCACAGGCAAAAATTCCTTCAATTGTTGTTTCTAAATTGTTATCAATAACGGGACCTCCATTTTTTGATAGGTCTGCGTCAGCATTTCGAGTTAATTCATTTTCAGGGATTAGTCCCACTGATAATAGTAAAGTATCACATTCAATGAATTTATCAGAGCCAATTATACGATCAAAATTCCTATCTACTTTTGAAATAGTAACACCTTGTACTCGGTCCTTTCCATGTATCTTTGTAACTGTATAACTAGTAATCAGAGGAATATCATAGTCTTCTAAACATTGTACTTGATTTCTTAACAACCCACTAACATACGGTAAAATCTCTACTACCGCTTTAACCTTGCAGCCTTCCCATGTTAATCTTCTTGCCATAATCATTCCTATATCTCCACTTCCTAATATTACATATGTATTCCCTGGTAAATAACCTTCAATATTTACAAACCTTTGAGCTTGCCCTGCTGTATATATTCCAGCAGGTCTAAAACCAGGTATATTAATTGCACCTCTCGTTCTTTCACGACAGCCCATTGCTAGAATTACTGCTTTTGCACTCACTTCAATAAGACCCTCTTCATTATTAACAGCATATACTTTTTTGTCTTTAGTAATTTCGATAACCATAGTGTTTAATAAAAATGGTATTTCTAATTCTTTTACTTGGTTGATAAATCTTTGGATATATTCTGGACCAGTTAATTCTTCCTGAAATTCTTTTAGTCCAAATCCATTGTGAATACATTGTAAGGTAATTCCTCCTAATTCTCTGTCTCTTTCCATTATTAAAATTTTCAAATTTGCTTTTTTAGCTTCTATCGCTGCTGCTAAACCAGCTGCACCTGATCCAATTATGACGATATCTGCTTTATATTTTTTCATGGTTCAGTACCTCTTTGATTTTCTCTGAGCATAATATCTTTTGTTTTAGCAAATAGAAAGTTTGTATCTTCTCCTCTCTTTGTTACTTGTTCATACGGGATGTTAAGTTCTCTTGAAAGAATTTCAATAACGCGGGGTCGGCAGAACCCACCTTGACATCTACCCATTCCTGGTCTACAGCGAAATTTTATACCGTCTACCGTAGTTGCTCCTACTGGAGCATGAATAGCATTTAGAATCTCTTTTTCGGGGATTGTCTCACATCGGCATACAATTCTGCCCCATGATGGATCTTCGTTTATCTTATGATCAAGTTCTTGTTTTGAAAAATCTTTAAATCGTTCTGGTTTTGGGCGTTTTGGATTGTAATTTTCTTTAACTTTTAGTTCAAGACCTAGTAATTCAAGGAATTCTACAACCTTTTCTGCTATTGCATAACAAGACGTTAATCCGGGTGATAAGATTCCAGCTACATTAATAAAACCATAAACATCAGTATTATCTATTATAAAATCATAAGTATCAGGAACTGCTCTTAATCCAGCAAAATTTCTAATTGAACTTCTTGCAGGTAAATTTGGTACTAATTTTCTTCCAGCTTCTAAAATTTCTTTTAATCCGGCTTCAGTAGTGGAGATATCTTTTTTATCAGTAATATTTTGAGCATTAGGACCAACAAATGTGTTCTCATGACACGTTGGGCAGACTAAAATTCCTTTAGATACTTTTGTTGGGGTTGGAAATAATATTTTGTTTAAATGAAGAGCATTTCTATCAAATAAGATATATTCTCCTTTTCTAGGCATAATTTCGAAATAGTCTAATCCTACCATTTTAGAAATCCTTGCAGCATATAAACCAGCAGCATTAATGACATTACGCGCTTGGTATTCATTAGATTTAGCTTTAATAGTGAAAGTATAATCTTGATGTTTAATCCTTCTTACTTTTTGATTTAAAAAGAATTTGACTCCATTGATTGCTGCATTCTCTGCTAATGCGAATGTCATTTCATAAGGACTCACTATACCCGCAGTAGGAGCGTGTAACACACCAACAAACTCGTCGGTTATATTAGGTTCCATATGTTTAATTCTTTCTTTATCTAAAATTAGTTCTAGTCCAGGTATGCCATCTTGTATTCCTTGTTTTCTTAGATCTTCTATAATTTTAATTTGATTATCTTCAAAAGCAACCACAAAAGATCCAATTCTTTTAAAGGGAAAATTTAATTCTTCAGAAGCTTGAGTGTATAATTTATTTCCTCTAATACATAGGTTTCTTTTAATGTATTCTCTTGAGGCAGCATATCCAGCATGAACAACACCAGAATTTGCTTTAGTTGTTCCAGATGCAAGTTCAGCTTCTTTTTCCAATAAGCATATCTTTAGATCATATTTTGAAAGAGTACGTGCTATACAACATCCAATAACACCGCCACCAATAATTATAATATCATAAATCAATTGATAAAATCCCCTTTAAATTCGATATTTTATACATTAATAGTTATGATTTATTAATATTAATTATAAAAAATCCTTTATTAAAAAGAGACAATAATTTTTTTCAATTAAAATCGATATTAATAATTTTAAATCGATATTGATATTTCCTAATATTCCTTTTAAAATAAGTAAATTAAGAGGAACCATATAAGATTAAAAACTAATGTTAATATTATTAGTGTTTTTGTTATAGGGTTAAGAAAGGCATTTTTTAATGATTTGGTATATTTTAATTCCGATTCGCTCTTTAATAAATTGTCGATGGCATTATTGTTAGCATTTATAGCATTTTTTAGATGAATAGAACCTAAAAATTTGGGTGTTGATAAGTTTTTAATTAATGCACTAAGATAATCTGAAGAAAGGGAACCATATTTATCAAAAGTCCTTCCTTCTTTTGATGCTCCATCAAAATTAGTATTTTTCTTACCTTTAAGGTATTCTTCTTTATTCATAACAGTTTATTTTCTATAATCGTTTTTAAAAAAATATTTTAAATTATTTCAATAATTGAGAATCTAATTATTCTTAAATTTTTTTTGGTTATAGATAAAAAGAAATTATTTAATAATTTAATAAATTTTATCAAAAAGCTTTTTGAATCTTTCTTGTAGTTTCCTCTAATGAATCTTTAATTTCATTTTGAAAATTAGCGAATATGTTAATGTCATTATCCCATTTATCTAGAATTTCTGCTGAATATAGTTTGAAAAATTTTTGAGCAACACGACTTAATTCATTCAAAACCTTTTTTTCTTTTGCTTTATTTGATGAATTTGCTACAAAGATAAAATCTTTTTTTTTTAGAATAGTAAAACGTATTTTACTTAACTCAAAATTCGTAATCCCTCCATTCGAAAGCTGCTCTGCAAATGAATTTAAAGCACTCATAATGGCTCCAAATAGTTGGGGGTTAATTCGCGGATCTTGAACTCGACTATATACAGTAACGCCATTTTGGGTTAAGATCCAAATATCATTTAATATTTTAACCAAAGAATCACTCTCAATTATTCTTATACATAATTATTCTTGTGCAAAACTATTATAATAATTCTATTTAAAATATCTTTTTTTTTTATCTCATATTTATTTTTAAAAGAATAATAGTTGTAATTAAATGAAATTATAATTTTCAAATAAATTCCATTTTTATAAAGCTCTAGAGATAAATTCTTATGATTTGGAAAACAAAAATTTCTGACATGATGAATACAGAATATCCAATTATAATGGGAGCCTTTGTTGGATTAGGAAAAGCTGAATTTGCCGCGGCATTCTCAAATGCAGGAGGTTTTGGTATTCTAACAGCTATAAATTTTAAGACAACAGAAGAATTTCAAGATGAACTTAATAAAATGAAAAAATTAACAAAAAAATCTTTCGGGGTTAACTTCTCAATAATGCCTCCATACTTGATTAAAAAACTAGGGGGAAAGGGTAGAACAGAAGATTCATATTTAGAATATGTCGATTTAGCTATTCAAGCAGGAGTTAAAACATGCACAACCTCAGCATATCAAGCACCAAAAATAGGTAAGAAACTCCATAAAGCAGGATGTTATTGGTTTCATAAATGCGCCACTATAAAACATGCTATATCTGCCGAAAAACAGGGTGCTGATGCAGTGACAATAGTAGGTGTTGAGGGTACTGGTTTCAAAAATCCTCTTCAAAACACGACGTTAATAAATATAACAATGGCAAAAAAATTATTAAAAATTCCAATTATAGCTGCTGGCGGAATAGGAGATGCTAGAGGATTTCTAGGAGCCTTAGCTATGGGTGCTGAAGCAGTTTGTTTTGGTACAGCTATTTTGGCAACTATAGAAAGTCCAGCATCAGAATCTTGGAAAGAAAGACTAATAACTCAAAATATATTTGATGAAAAATTCCATAAGAAAACATTTCATTTTGAGTTAAAAGATTCTCCAATAGCTTCAATGGCAATTGGACATATTAATAAAATTGTATCTGTAAAAGGATTTGTTGAAAATATTGTAAAAGATGCTGAAAAGATCCTTAGATCTTGGGGTTTTGAAGGTAATGAATTTAGTACTTTATGATCAATAACAAGTAAAAATATTAATCAGAATTCTTATAATCAAATAAAAAAAGGCTAATTTCAAATTTTTCAATATGACTCCAAAATATAATAAAATTTCAAAGCAATTACTTCAACAGTTTAAACAAATTCTAGGAGAAGAATCGTGTTATGATAATTTTGAAATTCGATGGGTGTATTCATTTGGAGGAACTATATTCGAAAGAGATTGGATTCCGGATTTAATCTTATTGCCTCAAAATTCTCAGCAGATTTCTAAGATTTTGAAAATAGCAAATAAACATAAAATTCCGGTTACCGCTAGAGGTAGCGGCACAAGTTTATCTGGAGGTCCAATGACTCCTTATAAAGGCATTATTCTAGACTTAACAAGAATGAACAACATAATTGAAATGGATATTGAAAATAATTTGGTTGAAGTAGAACCGGGAGTCATATGTGATGATTTAAATGAAAAATTAGAACCATTAGGCTATTTTTTCCCACCAGATCCGGGTTCAAGTTCAGTTGCAACAATAGGAGGGATGGTTGCTACTAATGCTGGAGGAATTCAGGCTTTTAAATATGGTGTTACTAAGAATTATGTCCTAAATTTAGAAGTGGTCCTCCCCGATGGGAAAATTGTGAATTTAGGATCAAATGTTTTAAAGTCTGTATCTTCCTACAATTTAAAAGATTTATTCATTGGTTCTGAAGGAACTTTAGGGATTATTACCAAAATTGGTCTCAGGATTAGACCTTTACCTAAAACCAGAAAACTAGGTTTGTTTATTTTTGAGGAGGTAAGAGATTTACAAAATGCTGTCTTAAAGATACGTGAAAAAGGTATTGTACCAAATTTATTAGAATTCATGGATAAATTAATCTTAAAAGCTGTTACTGATTATTTAGGTGGAGAATTTTACGATTTTCCCGAAGGTTATGTATTATTAGCTGAAATAGATGGTGAAACAACAGAAGAAGTAAACGAAAATTTCTCTAAATTATTTGATATAGTTATACAAAAAAATCCAATATTTTCCAAGATTGCTAAAAACAATGAAGAGCGAGAAAGACTTATATTGGCGAGGAAAGCAAATCTACCGGCATTATCCAGATTAAGACCAAATACCTGTGTGGAAGATTGTACCATTCAAATAACTCATTTCGCAGATGTAATAAAAAAAATTGAAAAAATTCCAGACAGCATTAGAGCAAAGAATCTATTAGTAGCTATTATATGTCATATGGAAGGAAATTTACATCCCACTTTTTTATTTAACGAAAATGATGAACAAGATCTAATAGATTTTGAAAAAGCAATTGATTTTTTATATAAAAAAATAATAATTCCTGTGGGAGGTACTTTAACTGGTGAACATGGAATAGGAAAAATTAAAACTCCATTTCTGGAGTTAGAACATGGATCAGAAGTTATTGACTTAATGGTTAAAATTAAAGAACTCTTTGATCCAAATAGAATCTTGAATCCTGGGATTGGAAAAGGAGAAAAGTATTTCTTAAGAAACTCTAGGAAATCACGATTGTTAAAAAACCAAAAAAATAAGATATTAAACTTAAAGTGTATGAGATGTGGTTTTTGTATTGCCACATGTCCATCAAGAATGCATTATTTATTAGAAGCTTATAGTCCTAGGGGACGATTAAGCATTTTAAATGGTTTAGTTTATGGAGATTTAAACTTGACTGAGGAAATATCAAATATTCTTAATACATGTACTTTATGTGCGCTCTGTCATACAAATTGCCCTGCTGGAATTGAGACACACGAAATTTTTGAGAAGTCTCGTGAAATAATTTATAAGAGGAAATGATATTCGAGTATTATGAAATTCGATTATGGGAAAAATGGATTAGAAATATCTTTGGATCCCTCATGGAATGTTAATATTTTACAACCTACATTTCAGAGTGTGATTGAAAACCCTGTATATGAAATTAAAAAAGCTATAAATAATCCTATTTCTTGCCCTTCTCTTAAGAGTATCATTAGAAAAACACAAAAATTAAACCAAATTTGTCTGGTAGTAAGCGATGCAACACGTCCTGTTCCTTCTCATCTTATATTAGAAGCATTAATAGAAGAATTAAACTCATATGGAATAACAGATAAAAAAATTGTTGTTTTAATTGCCACTGGCTTACACCGTCCTTCTCATGAAGAAGAATTGTCAAGAATTGTGGGAAATAAGTTAATAGAGCGTCTTAAAGTAATAAATCATGTAGCAACTGATAAAAAATCACTAAAATATTTAGGAAAATCCACGGATGATATACCTATTTATATTAACAAAGCTTTTTATGAAAGCGACCTGAAAATTTTAACTGGATATGTTGAGCCTCACTTTTTCTTTGGATTTTCTGGAGGTCGGAAGGCACTAATCCCTGGAATTGCTGGTGCTGAAACAATCCAATTTAATCATTCAGCTGAAAATATATCTTCTCCTTATTCTCGTTTTGGAATTTTTAAAAAAAACCCTATGCATAAAAATGCCACCGAGGTTACTAAACTTATTGGTGTAGATTTTATTATCAATGTTTGTATTGATGAAAAACATAGAATCACGCAAATTGCTGCTGGTGATGTGGAGAAAGCTCATGAAAAACTTGTGGATTATCAATTAAAGAAAGTTTTTAAAAAAGTTTCTGAACCTTATGATATTGTGGTTTGTGGAAATGGTGGTTATCCATTAGATCTCAATTTATATCAAGCCGTTAAAAGTATGGCAATTGGCGAAATGGCCGTAAAAAGGGGGGGTACCATAATTTCTGTAAATGAATGTAGTGATGGAATAGGTGAAGGTCAAGATAAGTTTCGAGACTTACTTTTTTCAAATAATAAACCAATTGATATTTATAATAAAATTTTAAATAAAGAAATTCTTGTTCCAGATCAATGGGAGATTCAGATATTAGCCAGAGTACTTATTAAAGCTGAAATTTTTGTTGTTTCTAATTTGAAAGCTAATGAGTTGGGCAATATTGGCTTAAAGTACGCTAAGAATGTCGAAGAAGCAATTAACTTATCAATTGAAAAACATGGAAAGGATTCAAATATTTTGTTCCTCCCAAATGGTCCCCAAGTATTACCTTTATTATAAGCACAAATTCAATAATTATATGTTTTTATTGCCATTTTATACGGTTTAAAAAATATTTATAAAAAATAAGAATATTAAAAATCCCACAGAATGCCCATATTTCATTTGTTCTGGGGAATATAACAATTCTGTATAAAAAAGTTTTTATATATATGACTTACTTATACTTCAATATCAAATATTTTATAATTTCAAAATTTAATAAAATATTATAATTTAAAACTGTAAAACATAAATACTCAAATGATCATAAAGATCAAAGAACAAAAAAATATGTATCAAAAACATAAATACAATACATACA
>JBHLNY010000344.1:0-3332 GCA_048941065.1 Promethearchaeota archaeon | reverse complement strand
CGTTTTTTACCTAAATGTATCATGGCAGGAATATGTTTTTCTTGTTCCCAGAGGATTCCTTCAGGTCCAATTACTCTGCTAAGATTTTGTTTTGTAATTTGATCATGGTAGGAACCAGGAATAATGTACATATCATAAGCTTTAGCAAGATTCGATATATCTTCTATCCAATGCTCGTAATTAAGATCAATTATTAATTCTGGGAAGACAAGAATATTAACACCCTCTGTATGAGCTTTATCTATCATATTTTTAACTGCAGAATTTAGAGTTTCAACTTTATCAACTTTAAGTCCTAAGAGGCCCGAACTTTTTATTTCATAGAATTCATTTATAATATCATTAGTCTTGGATAGTCCAATTTGGGCAATCCCAACTCTGCATTCTCTTCTCTGGATTTTAGGATATTCTTTAAGTAGATCCTTATATATTATTTCATATTTCTTTTCAACTTCTTTAATACCAATCACTCTACCTCTTTCTTCGGAAAATTGACGTATTTCACTGATTCTCGGAGATTGACTCGTTTCGATTGGACAAGCAGGCGCAAGTAATCCGTCGATACTACTTGAGATAGAAGGTCTTTTTATTGTATTTAATGCAGAAATAAGAATTTTTTCTTCTTTCAAAATTCTATCTAATCTTTCTAAAACTTCATTTTCTTTGTTTTTGTATCCACTTTTACCAAAAAGTTCGGCTGCTGACTTCAAATAGTTTGAGCCGATACTTAAAAGGTTCTTTTTATTATTAATATCTAATTCCTTATCTGCTCTTATTATATGCCAAGCAGCATCAAAATATGTTGATGTAGCTAATGCCCAATCAGCTCCATTTCTAAACTGACCCTTTTCATATGAAGAAGCAGCTTTTCTAAGCATAATTTTAATTTTTGGATATAAATTTTCTTTAATTTTTGTGTCAGTAGACTCATCAAAAAGGCATCCATGTTCTAAAGCCTCGCAGAAAGCGGAATTTCCTGAAGCTAACAATTTCAATTTACTGTCAGAGAAGAGTTCACTGGCTTTGGCAAATAGGTTTGCCGCATCACTGAATCTATTAGGGTCCTCATATTTCTCAGCAAGCTCCATGCTCTCCCAAGCTCTGCACAAATTATATACTGCTTCCAATTCTCCTCTTTCTAATTCACTTTTAAAAAGTAAACAAATCTCTCTAAATTGAGACGCGGCTAAAGTAAATTTTTCTGCAGCCGCAAAATGTTCTCCTTGTTTCCCTAAAATTCTCGCTTCTTCAACATTCATTCTTGCTGAACAATAATTCATTCTTATATTAGCTAATCCTTCTAGTTTCTCAATTCTAGATCTTTCGATTTTATCTATAGGGCGTTTGAGAATTTCTTCTAAATCCATTTTAGCAGATTTAAAACTTTTTCTAGTTAATTTATATTTTTCTATGGCTTCTTTATGTCTCTCTTGTTTGCTAAGTTCCTCAGCTTCTTCTTGTAAAGCCCATGCGGAGTAATAAGAAGCTTCATAATTATATCTTTCTAAATTTTTTAGAAGTTCACATGCTTCACTATAAAAATTTTTAGCTTTTGAATGATCTTCCCTTTTATGATAAATCTTTGCCATTTCGATTAAATTCCAAGCACTTATATATACTATTTTATCATTAATTTTGTTTTTTAGCAATTTATATTCAATAGTTCCTAATGATTTTTTATATAACTCATGAGCTTTCCCGTAATAAGCCGCTGAAGAAGTAAAATTAGATAGTCGATCTTCGATACGAGCGATATATTCGTAAATAGCAGCAACATGAGAATTATACCCTTTTTCAATGCTTTCTTTGGCGACTTGGAGGAAGAATTCTTTTGTTTTTAATAATTTATCATTGTTTTTAGTTAAAATACCAAGCTCTTCATAAAGAAGGCCTAAGCGTATTTGACCTGTAATGACACCTGTTCGAGATTCATTAGGATGAGACATATACTTCTCAGAAGCATCTATAGCTTTTAATAACATATTAACTTTGTTCTCTTTATTCATAGCTATATCTGCGAGAGTTTTGTAAGCTTTATAAAGAGATGAATATCCAAAAGCTCGAACCCATCCACCTTCATATTTTTCGGCAACCTTTTCTGCTTCTTTGGCATATTGAAGCATTTTTTTTGCGTATTCGTCCTGTTTGTCTTTTGAACTAGCGAGAATGGATAATTGTGAATACGACCATGTTAATGCTAAATACAAATCACCAAAACCAGCTAAAAAGGGCATTTCTAAAATAGTTCCTTTTGCTAATTCAATTGCTTTTTCAGCATATGATTTCCTCTGAGTTGGGGTGAAAAAACTCCATTGAGCCATATTTGTATAATAAGCAGTCATAAATAGATTATTTTGGATATTCCAAAAACAATGAATGCCTTTGAATATTTTTCTCGTCTCTTTAAACACTTGAAGATCAATAGAAATTCTCTTCTGTAGATACTTAACTTTACCTCCAAGAATAACCCACCAATCTAACCAATATATAGATTCAGACAATAATGATATATTATTTAATTTTCTAGCAATGTCCGCAGCTTTTTCTAAAAGTTCAAATGCTTTATTAAAATATTCTCTTTGGTCATTATCATCTTCAATGAAGTTGGTAGCAAAAAAACCATAAGCAGTGCCAAGAATAAGGTAACTTATTGTAAGAGCTTTTAAATCGTCATAGTTGCGAATAAAATTTAAACTTTCATTACATCTTAATATAAATTTCTTATAATTTTCCCTCCAATGCTCATCTCCTCTAAAGGGTTTAACGTAAACCTGACTTATATTCAGATAATATTCCGCATATAATGCTTCCACAAGCGACTCAACATTTTCAACTTTCTTTGAAAGAATCTGTGCTTTCTGGGCAATTTCGATACCTTTATTATAGATTTCTTCCAACCCTTTAGGATCTGTCATGAAAAATGTTCTCGTTGCAGAAATATATGCTAAACGACCTAAAATTCTAGCTATATGTTCTTGATCAGCTTCCTTAGAATATTCTGCTTCTGCTTCGAGGAAATGTTCGTAGGAATCGTTCAAATTCTCCATTACCTCTGTGTTTGAATCTGCAATGTAGACACTGAAAAGTGAAACTTCTGCTTTACATTCCAATTTTTTAGACCTATTTCCAATTTGTTCAAAAATATTCACAGCATCTTTATAAGCTTGTATTGATTTATTGATATATTCTATAAATTTCTCAGCTGTTTTTACATTAAAAGCGGCTCGTGAATATGAATAACCAAGTTTTCTATAGATTTCAGCAGCTTTCTCTTCCAAATTTTTTTCTAAAAATTTTTCAGCAGTGCTTTCATATAATTTAGCAGCTTCCAA
>JBHLNY010000343.1:0-3349 GCA_048941065.1 Promethearchaeota archaeon | reverse complement strand
AAATGGTAGCTGAGGAGGAAGTATTTTTATATGAGGCTGGATGTGAAGCTATCACTAAATACATAGGATTCAATACCAAACAGATTAATGTGACTTGGAGAAATGCAATTTCATATGCCATCAATTATAGTTCCATAATTGATCAACTTGAAAATGATTGGAACTATACAACTACAAGATTAAAGTCTCCCCTTCCGGTAGGGGTATTATATGCGAACTGGTCATTTGATTATCCTATTTTTAACATTTCTAAAGCAAGAGAACTCATGCAAAGCATGCATTTTGGTTTAGGATGGGATACTACGTTCCCGGGCAACCATGAAGCTCAATGGATATCGGCAAACTTCCGAACTTTGAACTATACTTATAATGCTGACGGTGCCGATAATGCTATTGGTGGTGCGATATGTAAAACATTAGAACATAACTTAACTTACATTGGAATAACTATTGAAAATACTAGTATGACTTGGGAAGACTATAAGGATAGACTCTACAATAGCAGCCAATCTAGTGCAGGATATAATGCATTACAACTTTATTATTGGGATTGGAAACCTGAATTTAATGATCCTAGCAATTATATAAATTTTCTATTCTCCAACACATCAATAACTAATGCTGCTCAGGTAAACGTTCCATATCTTCAAAATCTCATTGAACAAGGCATTGAAGAAGTAGATCCTACGATTAGAGAAGCTATTTATGATGAGATTCAACGGTACTTAGTTGAGGACTTTAGACCCCATGCGTGGCTTTTTGTTGAGAAAAATTATGATGTGTGGGATAAGGATTTACGGGGATTCCCAAGCAACGCAATGGATCGTGCCTACTTTTATCCATGTTACTGGATTGATTAAAAATTAAAAAGACAAAGGAGGAGGCAGAACTATTATAGTTTTCAAATTAACTCATATAAACTTTTAACTTGAATCGAGTCCACAATTTCTCGCATGGAAAGCTTCATGCTTCGATTAACTGGAATAATTTGGTTTATTAATATAAATCGTGTCTCATTTGGTTCCATTGAGAAGAAATTATCGGAAGCAATAAAATCCACAATTTTTGAGTCAATAAAAACAAAGAGAGCAATATTTTTAGTCTTAAGAATCACTTTTAGGCATTTCTGATTATCTATTTCTTCTATTTTAAAAAATAGATCAGGTTTTTGTAATCTAAATTTTTTTGGAGAATCAAATAATCGAAAACCTCTAGCCATAATTTTCTTCTGATTACCTTTTTCTTTTACAACATAAAATATAATGTTATTTTGCCTAATTTTTTCTTTTTCATTTATTTCACTTACATCAATAGCTCCCAGTTTTAGCGAACAGCACGGTTTAAGAACTAAATCAAATTCACCATCCATAAGTATTAGCCCCTCAGAATTCATAATTTTCCATGAAAAAATCACCTCACTTGAAGTCACTAAATCGTTTGTTATCCAAAATTCAACAACTTTTTTCCGTTCTCTCACACTAGGAAAAATAGATTGATAAAATCTTTTAGCAAAATAATGTAGCGCTTTCCATCTTAAATAATAATCTAGGGAAGACCAACTCGCAACTGGCCAACAGTCATTTAATTGCCAGTAAAGAGCGCCCATACAAAGGAACTCATTTCGATTCCGTCGCCAATGCTCAACTCCATATTCTATCGCTTCAGCTTGAGTAATTTGAGATAAAATTATTTGACGCTCAAATTTTTCTGGGACTGAAAAACGTCTTTTCATATATCTCATTATCCTTCTGTTTCCTTCTTCATTTTTCTGATGATTTTTCATTATAGGGGAAAAAAAATCAAATTGATCAGAAGGACAAAATTCTCTTATTGTTTTTAATGAAGGAAATGATTCAAATCCAAATTCTGACATGAATCGAGAATCAAATTTTTGATACGATTTATAAGAAGCACCTCCATGCCATACTTTCCAATAATGAGAATCACCACTTTCAGGCTTATATCCTGAAGATAAAATCTTACTTCCATCATACTTATCTAGTGGTGAGCTTGGCCAATATGAATGCTGAGGATCATATTTTTTAATGAGATCTGGTAATAGTTCTTTAAACATATCTAAGTATGCCTTTTCATATCCTAGTATTGCCTGTTCATCTTCAAAAAGCTCCGCCAAGTGTATATTTCTAATCCATAATTGTTCAATTTCGTTGTTTCCACACCATAAGGCTAAACTGGGATGATTTCTTAATCTTTTAATATTGTCTATCGCTTCAATTCTCACATTATTAAAGAATTCTTCATGTTTTGGATAAAGAGCACAGGCGAATGGAAAATCTTGCCATATTAAAATTCCCAACTCATCACATAAATCATAAAATAAATCATCTTCATAAATTCCTCCTCCCCATACACGAATCATATTCATATTGGCTTCTTTAACATAGATGAGATTTTTTTCATACATTTCATTTCTTTTACCTCTTGGAATAAAACTATCAATTGGTATCCAATTTGCTCCTTTCGCAAATATAGGAATCCCATTTAATAAGAAATAAAAAGTTTCCCCCCATTTATCCGGGTTTCTTATAAGGCGAATGTCTCTAATCCCAATCTTTTGTTGGATAATATCAATTGTTTTATCTTCTTGAATCGTTACTATTAATTCATATAATTGTGGTTTACCTAATTCATGGATCCACCACAATTGAGGATTATTAATATTAAACTCAAGGCTATGGCTAGATTTTTCAATATTCATCTGGTTCTCTATTAGATCCCCATTTGGAGTAATTAATACACATTTGAGCAAATACGAATTTTGTCTTAAACTTTTTAAATTTAAATCTAAGCTAACATTTATGTTTAAATTGACCTTTTCAATTATTATTTTGGGTATCTCATCTAAAGTTTCTATTTTTAGAGGTTCTATATTATATTCAAAATCCTGAATAACATAAACTGACTTTAGTTTAATATCATCGAAACCAATAATTTCAACAGGTTTCCAGATACCAATATCTGGTAACTTTGGACCCCAGTCCCATCCAAAACTATATTGAGCTTTTCGTAGATATGGAACTCCTGGCATTCCATGAAAGTTCCTTAATTTAACTTTAAATTTATCGACATTTTCTCTTACCGTTTTAGTTGGGCTTTTAAAAAGTACTCTTAATTTATTATTGTTCTTCTTTAATATCCCTTTCACATCAAATTCATAGGTAATAAACATATTATCTGTTTCTCCTATTAACTGGTCGTTTAAATATATTACAGATACCGTATCTAAACCATAGAAACGCAGTATTAAATTAGCACTTTTAAGAAAATCTTCTTCAATATATTCCTCAAACGCCTTTTCGGTTAAATCTTCCCTCTTATTTGACATTTC
>JBHLNY010000342.1:0-3358 GCA_048941065.1 Promethearchaeota archaeon | reverse complement strand
ATGGTCCGTCAGACGGCGGATGGGGGGTTCATTTTGGTCGGCGGTCGGGCTGACGAGTTTCCGCGCGGGGGTCTCTACCAGGGCAAGCTCATCCTCATCAAGACGGATGCCGAGGGCAACGAGGTCTGGTCGCGGACCTATGGGGACGAGATCCTCTACCTGGGCTGGGCAGTGGCCCAGACACCCGACGGCGGATACGTCCTCACTGGGTGGGAGGCCAAGACCATCCCGGATCGGGACGTCATCGCGATCAAGACCAACGAAGCGTGCGACGTCGAGTGGACTCGCACCTGGGATCTCGATCCCGGAGATCGAGATGGGGGATTCGATCTGATCCTGACCGCCGACGGGCACGTCGTGATCGCCGGCATTCAGTCCATGGACAGCGGCGCGCGCGTTGCGGTCCTGATCAAGGTCGATCTGGGCGGGAACGAGATCTGGGTAAAGACCTTTGGTCAGGAGGGCGTGGGGACCGAGTTCTGGGACATCATGGAGGATGCGGATGGGGGGTACGTCATGGCCGGGGCTACGGTCCTGGACCAGGACCCCGCTACCGAAAAAGATACTCGCCGCGGGCTGATCGTCAAGACCGACCCGGAGGGCGAGATCCTCTGGCAGCACACCTTGGGCGGGGACGAATACGAGCGAGTACATTTCAGCTCGGCCGTCGTCTTGCCCGATGGGGGGTACGTCTTTGTTGGTGGGATCGCGCGCAGCGGCGAAAAAGTACTGGGACATGTTGTGGCTGAAACTGAAATCATAGGAGGAAACCCATGTACAGACCCGTTGTCCAAACTATCATGGTGATCATCCTGATCGCCCTTGTCAGCGCGTGCGGGCCGACCGGGACACCCGCTTCCCCCACGGCCACCGCCATACCTGCGCCACCGACGGCAGTACGGCCGACCGTCACTCCGACTCCAGCGACTGCTGGTAGCCAGGTCATCAACGCCGAGACCGAGGCTCGACTGAAATAAGGTAGAGACCTTCGACCTGCCCGATTCGTCCGTCAACACCATCGTCTTCTCGCCGGACAGCCGCACCATGATCACCGGCGACCGGAACGGGGAAGTATTGATGTGGGAGCGCGAGACGTGGGAGAAACCCACCTATCTGCCGGCCCGGAGCACTCGCGCCGCCGACGATGTAGCTCAGATCTGGTTCTTTGGCACGCTGGCGCTTTCACCCGACGGGAACGTCATCGTCACCGCCTACGGGGACGACGGCGTGGTCACCGTGCGAGATCGAGCGGGCCGTGAGCTGTTCGCCTTTTCGTATGGCGCGCGCGTGTATGCTGTGGCCTTTTCCCTGGATGGCAAGTATGTGGCCGCTGGCGGCGTCGAGGGCGGCGTCGTCATATTCGACGTGGAAGCCCAACAGCAGGTAGCCAAGCTGGTCAGCGACCACGAATACGTCTGCAATGTGGTTTTTTCACCCAATAACTAAGGTACTGCTGGCCAGCTATGAACAGCCGGAGAACGTCTTGAAGACCTGGGACACTGCCACCTGGCAGGAAACGGCCACGTTCACCCACACCACGGAACGGACCGACTATCACGACGTGCTGTTCTCGCCGGACGGGCAGGAGCTGGTGATCGCCACCATCGAGGATGTTGAGATCAAGTTCTGGGATCTAGCGACCGGACAAGTCGTCAAGGAATTCCCCGAGCATAGCCGGGGGCCCTATCAGATCACCTTCTCGCCGGATGGCAGCCTGTTAGCCTCCGCCAGCGACGATGGCACGCTGCGGTTATGGGACATGGAAACGGGCGTCAACGTCAAAACGATCCGGGTCGGGCCGGAAGCCGGGGCAGTGGCCTTCTCACCGGATGGCACCTTGATCGCCGTCTCCGTGTGGAGAAAAGGCGTGCAGGTGTGGGCCGTAGCGCCATAGCTCTCGGTGATGCCCGTGCCTTGGAGTCGCCATGATGTTTCGCAAAATCACTGTCGAGTGACCTTATTCTGTAGGAGGATGCCCATGTGCAGAGCCGCTTTCCACGCCATCATCCTGATCAACCTGATCGCCCTGATCAGCGCGTGTGGGCCGGCCGCGTCCCCCGCTCCCTCCACGGCCACCGCCACGCCCGCGCTGCCGACATCGGTGCTCCCAACGGCAACCATCGCTGGCCAGCCACCATCGCCCCCCGGCCGCAGCGGCGACCGGATCGCCTTCTCTTCCGACCTGGACGGGGATTTCGAGATCTGGGTCATGAATGCCGATGGCAGTAGCACGCGGCGACTGACCGACAACGACACCACGGACTGGTCGCCGGCCTGGTCTCCGGACGGCACCCAGATCGCCTTTGTCTCCGACCGCGACGACAATTTCGAGGTCTATGTGATGGATGCGGACGGCTCCAACCAGCGGCGGCTGACCCAGACCGCCGCCGCCGAAGAGAATTTCCCGGCCTGGTCGCCGGACGGGCTGCAAATCAGCTTCGATTCGGACCTCGGCGACAACTGGGACGTCTATGTGATGGACGTGGATGGAGCCAACGTGCGCCGGCTGACGGATCATCCGGGTGAAGATTGGATCAGTTCCTGGTCGCCGGACGGCCGGCGGATCGCCTTCGAGTCCAAGCGAGACGGCAATTACGAGATCTATGTGATGGATGCGGACGGGGCCAACCCGCAGCGCCTGACCCAGAACACCGTCCACGATGGCTTCCCATCCTGGTCGCCCGACGGATCGAGGATCGCCTTTATCTCCCGGCGGGCTGGCAACTACGAGATCTATACCATGGACCCGGACGGCGGCAATGTGGCGCGCCTGACCGATGACCCTGCCGAGGATAGCTCCCCTTCCTGGTTGCCGGATGGCACTCAAATGGTCTTTTCCTCCGGGCGGGATGGTCACGACGAAATCTATGTCATGAACGCGGACGGTAGCGACGTGCGCCAGTTGACCGACAATGGGGCGCAAAACTGGTCCCCGGCCTGGTAGCACTTGCCCGTCGGTACTTGCACAGGCAGATCGCTCTCGCCAGGCGCGACGAACGACGGATTCTGCTTGACTTCTGGTCGATTACAAACGGCGAATTACCCATGATACTCTGGACAACACTTGGAGAAGGAATGAAGATGAAAATGAGGCACTATATGCTAGTTATTAGCGGATTGATCTTGGCACTTCTGGCCACCGGCTGTGGAGCCACTCAGCCTTCCGTTGTGCCTGCGTCGCAGATCCCTACAACGGCACCTGTTCCCACGGCTACGCTTTCCCCACCTACGGTTCCTCCCACCGCTACGCCCGTACCGCCGACGGCTACACCCACGCACGAGGAGTTCGTGCGCCAGACGTTCGCTTACGATCGAGAGGCCCCGCTGGATATCGAGGAAGGGCCGATCTGGGACCGGG
>JBHLNY010000061.1:0-13818 GCA_048941065.1 Promethearchaeota archaeon | reverse complement strand
ATAAGACCAAAAAATGCTTCCGGTATGTTAGTTAGTCTTATTATTCGCTCGGCAGAAAAAATAAGTAATTCTCCTCCAAAAAAAATGAAAGCAAATCCAATAAGTACTAAACCTATTTTTTTCTTTTTTGATTCTTTTTTTAATTCTTCATGGTTATCAAAATTTTCAATAACTATTTTTACAGATTTAATCTGTTCAATACGCTCCTTATTTAAATGTTTTAAATTTCTATTCAAATATATTAAATATATCAATAATACAACTATTCCCATAATTAAAAGACCGTAAACGATTAAGAATCCAATGATGATGAAAATCATACAAGAATATAATAAAGTAAAATAAAATTGAGGAGTAGATTTAAATTCGATTTTATAGAAAAATACTGGTATTGCAAAACTAATAGTTAAAGCAATAATTGAGTTTCCAATTACATTTCCAATTGCTATATAAGGGAGATCTCCTATTGCAGCAATTATCGAGGCAATAGATTCCTCGGGATCAATTCCGAGGATTAGTGATCCTACTATAAAAGGAGAAAGACCATAAATAAGACACAAATCTTTTAAATTATCTAAAAATATGTCAGCAGCAAAAAAAATAATCAAATAGCCAATGATAAATAAAAAAATAAAAATAATAAGATCTATCATTTAAAAACCTAAATTTAATAAACCAATACTGATAACTCTAACCTTTAATTAGATAAAAGAATTTTTAAAAAAATAAATAGTTAATAGGAAAAATTAGTTTGTAAAATAGATTTAAGCTATGTTTTTTTTACCAATGCCCTTTCTCTTAATTTTCTTCTAAATATCTTACCAACTGTAGTACGTGGTAATACATTAACAAATTCTACTTGCCGTGGATATTTGTATGAAGCTAATTTCTCTTTAGACCATTCAATAATATCGCGCTCTGTAATTTTTCCATCTCTATATTCTGGCTTTAGAGCAATGTAGGCTTTAATGGTTTCACCAAGATTAGGATCAGGGAAAGAAACTACCCCTACTTCTAATATCGCGGGATGTTCATATAATTTTTCTTCCACTTCGCGAGGCATTACTTTATAGCCTTTATATTTAATGATATCTTTTGTCCGTCCCTCAATATAGAAGTAGCCTTGCTCATCAATTCTAGCCAAATCACCTGTTCTTAACCAACCACCTTTTACAAATGTTTTCTCTGTTTCCTTAGGTCTTTTCCAATATCCTTTCATTACTTGCGGCCCTTTAATTAATAACTCCCCTACTTCTCCCGGAGGAAGCTCTTCTAAGGTATCTGGATTTACGATTTTAGCATCTGTATCAATAATAGGAATACCAATACTTTCTGTTTTTATCTCAGGTAACCAATGTGGTTGGTGATGAGTAACTGGTGATGTCTCAGTTAGCCCAAATCCTTGACCGACTTTAAACCCAACAATCTCTTCCCACTTTTTATTTAATTCTGGAGCTAATGTTGCTGAACCAGAACCTGCTGATTCCAGGCTTGAAAGGTCTCGCTCTGTAAAATCAGGGGAATTGATTAACATTTGAAACATTACTGGTACACCTATAAACATATCGCATTTATAATATTCAATTGCTTCCAAGACTTCAGAAGGATTAAATGATTCAAACATTATTAACATTGAGACAAGAACTAAATTCATAATTAATACTTCAAAACCAAAAGAATGACATATAGGTAGAACCGTTAAACTTACTCTTTCTCCATAAGCAACGTCTGCATCATCTCTTGATTCACGCATATTATACAAAGTGCAAAGGGCATCAGCTACAATATTGTTATGAGATAACATCACTCCTTTAGGTAATCCTGTAGTTCCACCTGTATATAGCAATGCTGCAAGGTCATTTGCTGGATCTATATCAACTTCGGGAGGTTTAGGTGCTATACCATTAATAAATTCTTCTAGAGTAATTGTTTCAGGTTTTGCTTCTTCAGCTTGAAGTAAAATCACATTTTTTAATTCAATTTCTTTTTTTACCTTCCTAATTGTTCTAAAATTGTTTTTGTGTATAAAAATAGTGTTTATATTTCCAGCGTCTCTAATAATATGAGTTACATCTGCCTCCTTAAGAAGAGGATTTATTGGAACCACTGTTGCACCAGTTTCCATAATTCCTAAACAACAAAATAAAAATTCAGGACAATTATTTGTCATAATCCCTACAGCATCTCCCTTTTTAACCCCCAATTCATTTAATGCATTTGCGATCTTGTCTGATGTATAGACCATTTCACGGTAAGTATATTTCTTGTCAGTGGGTTTGTAATATACACAGACATTATTCAGATAATTCGTAACTCTTCGTTTAATGAGCTCATGAACAGGTATAGGATTTAATTTTAGAGATTTTGCAATATAATCTGGTCTTAATTTTAACCATGGACGATTAGGATTTTCTATAAAAGGGGATTCATTCTCATAATCTGGAATCGGTTCCCAATCTGAATAATCCCTCATTGTAATAGCTTTCCTTCGAGTTGTTTTTCCTTCAATTTTAAATTTAATAAATTCTATTATAGAAAATTCAATCTAAATATATAAAAATATTTTCATATGAATTTGGATTATTAAAAAAATATAATATTAATAGAATTGGGATAAATACAGATGAAAAAATTTGAAAATAAAAACTGTTTTATAACAGGTGCTGCAAGTGGGATTGGACGCTCTTTTGCACTTGCTTTAGCAAAGAAAGGTATGAATCTTTTCATTACAGACATTAATATGGAAAATTTGGAAAATGTAAGGCAAGAAATAGAAAATTTAGGGACAAATGTATATACTGGTAAATGTGATGTCTCCAAATTTGAAGATTTCGAAAAAATGGCAAAAGAATTTTATTCTAAATTAGGAAATGTTGATCTTTTAATAAATAATGCTGGTATAGCAATAGGAGGGGATTTAATAGAACTTGAGTTGAAAGATTGGAAAGAAGTTCTTGATGTAAACTTATGGAGTGTAATCTATTCGATTAAAACATTTTTACCCAGTATGCTTGAAAGAGGTTCTGGTCACATTGTAAATGTTGCTTCAGGAGCAGGCATCTTTGGTTCGACGGAACCACTTCCTTACATTGCTTCAAAATTTGCAGTTGTTGGAATTTCAGAAGGGCTTTTTGGTCAGCTTTATAATCAAGGCATACAAGTTTCTGTTATTATTCCATCGTATGTTAAAACTAATATTTTTTCTGTGAGTAAAATGAAATACTCGAAAAAATTTGTTGAGGAGCTAGGTGAGGAAAAGTTAGATGCAATTTTTCGTGATAGAGCACAAAAAATGTTACATAATGCCATATTACCCGATAAAGCTGTTGGCAAATATATTGAGGGAATTAAAAATAATCAATTATATATCTTTGATAAGAGGAATATATTACCCATTTTTATTTTAAAAGGAAAGGACCCTCAACAATTTGAAAAGTTTCTAATAAATTATTATGATAATTATATTAAGACAACAAAAGAGTTTTTTTTAAAGTTTGGGATAAATATTGATGATTATAAATAATATCTAAGAATATAAAATTACAATTCATGATGAAATAGTATGAAAGATTTTAAAAATAAAGTAGCAGTAATTACTGGAGCTGGTAGCGGAATAGGTTTAGCACTAGCACATAAATGTGTAAAAGAAGGAATGAAAGTTGTTCTTGCTGATATAGATGAAAGAGCTTTAAGAAGAGCGGAAAGAAAGTTAAAAACAGTAGGAGCAGAAGTACTAATAGTTACAACAGATGTTTCTAAAGCCAAGGATGTTGAGATGTTGTCTGATAAAACAGTGGTTACTTTTGGAGAAGTTCATTTGTTATTCAATAATGCTGGTGTTGGTAATACCAAATATACATGGAATTATACATTCAAGGATTGGGAATGGCAACTTGGAGTAAATCTTTTTGGAGTAATTAATGGAATTCGAATATTTGTTCCAATTATGCTAAAGCAAAATAAAGAATGCTTTATAATAAATATAGCATCTATAGAAGGATTAATATCGGGTTCAGGTCCAGGTGGTGCAATCTATGGGGTATCCAAGCATGGTGTTATTTCATTAAGTGAAACATTAAGAATGGAATTAAATCAAATGAGGGCTAAAGTTAAAGTTTTTGTAGCATGTCCTGGTTGGGTTCACACAAAAATTTTTAGGATAAATAGAAACCGCCCAATAGAACTAAAAAATGAGCCATATGAAGAAATTGAAGATTCTAAACTTGATGATTCAGCGGGTTTATTTCAACAACTTTTTGATAAATCTCCACCTATTCTATCTGAAACTGCTGCAGATAAAATTTTTCAAGGTATAAAAGAAGATCGATTTTATATTCTAACTCATAAAGATGAAGTTTTAAAAGAAAGAATAGTTGAACGTTTTGAAGAGATATTAAGAGCATTCGATTAATTAAAAACAGTTTTTCAAAAAAAAAAGTGAGATTTTTTATATCTCAATATCCCATTTTAAAAATGAGTAGGGTTCAAATTTCTTTGGCTCCATCTGAGCTACAACAGAACCTTTTAGCATGGAATTATTACCCTTCACATAAACTGCACCTAAGATTCTTACAACTTCAACCTCACCCCAAGGATCACTATTAGAAGATCGTAAGGTTATTTCAGTGCTTCCTAGCTTGATTTCAGTAGGACGTAATACAGTTTCCTGTTTTACTAAACGTGGGTTATAATCATAATATTGACCATCAGGTGAGGGAAAATGTTTGTAATTATAAGATACAAAAGGCATCTCTGTCATAGTACCCCCAGCAGTTCGTTCTGTAAATAGCTGAATAAAATCAGAAGAATTAGGTCTCCCATTTAATTTTGCTGTAACTTCAAAAAAACGTGCACCGTAACGCTCTACCCATCCTTCAGCATCTCTTTTCTCACGTTTAAAATGGATATTAGCAATCTTTTTCGGGAACCCAAATACTTCTCGACCACCAGCCATTGCCATATCATTAGTAACTGGCATTGCTAAGCAATACCCTCCTTCTACACCTTCAAATTCACAAGTTAGAAATAAAGCACATTCATTATAAGAAACACCAAAATTTGTTTTTGGATAATGTGCAACAAATGCATACGCTAATGGCATTTCTAGGGGTTTAAGAGGGGGTGGAAGTAATTTTTGAATAATATCTGATTTTGTTTCCCACCATACAGTTAACATCTCAGCATCATAGAAATCAGCACTTTCTCTGCTACTCATAAATCCTCCTGAATCTCTTAAAAAACTCATGATATTTATTTCTCAAATTTGTTTTTTTAAAATTAATAATAATAGAATCTCTCAAATTAAAAAATTAACTCTAAATTTAAGATATAGCTTGATAAATTAATTCTATAAGATCAACCATTTTCATATTTAAATTTAGGTCTTCTATGGCATCGGATAAATTTCTATAACAAAAGGGGCAGATACTTACAAGATACTGTGCTCCTGTATCCTCCGCTTCATGTACTCTAGATTTGGCAATCTCCAATGCCAACTCGGGGAAACCTTTTTTGACTCCTCCCCCAGCACCACAGCATTTTGTGTTTTCTTTGATCGTTTTCATTTCAACTAAATTTACAATTTTCCTTAAAATTTTTCTAGGTTCTTCATAAAGGGGATTAATACCTTCCTTAATTCCTGCATTTCTTCCTGTATGGCAAGGATCATGATAAGTTGCTGTTATGCCTAAATGTTTTAATTGTATATCTTGTTCATTTATAATTTTAAGTAGGAACTCAATAGTATGAAGTACTTCAATTTCTAAATCTTCTAAATAATCCTTGTAATCAGTTTTCAAAGTTCGATAACACCCTGCACAACTAGTTATTATTGTTTTTACTTCACTTTCTTTAAATAATTCATAATTTTTTATCGCAACAGAATTAAAAGCATTAAGATCTCCCGTTCTTTTTGCTACACTTCCACAACAAACTTCAAATTCTCCATAAACTGAGAAATTAATGCCTAATTTTTTGAGAACTTTCGCTGTATTTACAGCTACAGCTTGAATTTCTGGAGTTAAAGCTGCAGTACACCCAACAAAATAAAGAATTTCTGCCTTTTCTTTAGTAGCATCCTTAATTTTAAAATCCAACTTTTTTAGCCAATACCTCTTTTGTTTGTTATCTCTTTCATATGGATTTAAAAGTTCAACCATTGCTTTGTTCATTGGTATATGTGCTTCCAAACCACATCCGGCATCTAATAATTCAGCTCTCAACGCTTCATAAATAGCGGCATTATCCATATCATATGCGCATGTTTCGGCACATGCATTACATGTTGGACATTGATATATTACCTCACCTAAATCTTTACTTAATGTAAGCTTTCCTTGCCATAAGGACCTTATGATTTGCATTTTTCCTCTTCCAAAAAATGCTTCAAAACCAGAGGTATGATCTCTTGCCACACAGACACCCCACTTTTCTGGTTCTGAAGTATAGTCAGTTGCTTCTCTACAATCTCCACAACTAATACATTGCAATATTATATCTCCTAACTTGTTCAAATGCTTGAATTTTTCTTTTGGTTTGAATTCGGTCATTTTCAATATTACTCTTTTTCTTTTACTATATGCGTTGTAATATCATGATCATAACTATACATATGAAATTTTTTTGGGCTTAAAAGAAAATTTGGATCAATTGCTTTTTTCATATCTTTGAAGAATTTTATAAATTCTGGAGTATAAGCATCTGCTTCTACAATTGATTGAGAAATCGCTTCGCCTAACCAATAATGAACTCCTCCATATTTAACTTGATGTCTTAATTTCTTATGCCACATTTCCATGGACTTTTTGCGTTGTTCATCTACATTGTCAGCATTAAAGCCCCCTACAATAACACAATTTCCGTTTGGTAAAAGGAAAATGACTGTGGCAAATAAAGATATGCTCCCTGGAGGAAGTTCGTTTCTATATTTATTTTCAAATTCCACACTCTTTTGTGCAACGTTAGGTAGATCTGAAATTGGAATTTTATGGCAAGTTGTACATGAGATTTTTGGGGGAGCTATTGAGATATATTTATTGAAATAGTTATAGGCATACTTTAATTCAAACTTCCAATCCTTTGAAGGTCTTGCTTCAGTATCTATTTCTTGCCATTCAAAAGATCGAGCATCATCTTCCATGATTTCATTTACTTTTTCAAGATATACATCTAAAATTCGTTTATCCATAGCTTCCACCATAATTGAAAATACAGGTCCTTTCAATCTTGGTCTCTTAATAGGTTTACTCTCAACCATACTTGCTAAGAGCTGAATAACAATGAGAGGGATGACAAGTACATCATGTAATCCATCTCGCACTTCTTTTCGTAACCTGTTCATAAGTTCATAGACTTTATTATAATCATTTTTATGAAGCATATAATATCGCTGAGCTTTAAATGGTGTTTCTGGATATAATTTTAAAAAGGCTTTAGTTTTAATGCCCATAGAGCCTACATCTCCCATAAACAATCCAGTAAAATCTGGGGCTACGCCATACCTACAGAATGGCTTAGCATACTTATTTGCTGCTGCTCCAGTTCTTATAATTGTGCCTTCTGAATTAGGGAGAACAACTTCTACTCCCAAGCATATATCGGGAACTAAGCCATATTTAGTTGAACCAAACCCAGCTGTACTATTTGAGAGACCCCCTCCTATAGTAGCAGAGAATCCACTCCCTGGGCCTAAAACTCCTGTTGTTAATCCTCTGGAATGTAATTGAGAAACTAAATTACCCCAAGTAATCCCAGTTTCAACTATACAGTAAAAATCGGTTTCATTGATTTCTATTATTCTATTCATTCTCGTTAAATCTATGAGGATGCCTCCTTCTGTAACCGAGCCACCAACAAGATCGGCTCCACCACCTCTTGGAACCATATGAATTTTGTATTTATTAGCAATTTTTACAATTTCAGAAACTTCTTCTGTGGTTTCTGGTCTTACTATCATATCTGCCCATCGATCTGGGAAAGCTGGATCTACGTTTCTCGAATAAGCAGCTTTCATAAAATCCTTATCGGTAATATAATCTGATCCTATAACATCCTCAATTTCTTTATAGGCATTTTTAACTTTAGACATTTCTCTCTACTTTTTTAAAAATAAATAATAATTAAATTGAATTCATAAATTAATAAAATTTTACTTATTGGACTGATTTTTTTAATAAATAAATTGGAGTATTAATGCAAATGAAAACATTAAAGGATTCAATAGAAATAAAAGTCAAACCAGCAAAAATTTTTCAATGGTTAAAGAATTTAGATAAGAATTATAAACAATGGCATCAAGATCATGTTAGTGCCATTAAACTAACTAATAATCGCGAATTGGAGGTCGGAGATATTTTTTATTATGAAGAATATCTACATGGAGAGCTACATAAGTTAAAATTTAAGCTTATAAATGTGGAAGAAAATAAAGTTATTGAATTTAAAACGTTATTTCCTACCTCATTGATTTGCCCAAAAGGTTCATTTTTAATAGAGCCTAAAGGTGATGGTTCAATTTTTACAGCAACTTTATCTTTTAGAATGGGTAAAACCTTCTCAAAACTTGCTAAGTCCCGTGTTGAAGCTATCAAAGAACATATGAAAGAAGAAGGCGAAAATTTGAAAAGGTTGCTAGAAATAATATAAAAAAGTTGTATTTAGACAAAAAATTATTGGAAATAAATTTTTGATTCTTTTTTTTCTGGAAACTTATTTACATAGCATCGAATTGGAAAATTATTTGGTATAGCAGCAAGACATCTATTACAAGAGATACATGATACTTTATCTTGCTTTCCCTCTTTAAAGTTCTTAACTAGGAAAGGCTCCCTAATAAAGGGACGTGACATAGAGATAAAATCAGCATAATTATTTTCTACTATATCTTCCATAAAATTTTTAGTTCTTAGACCTCCTACAATAATTAAGGGGACATCTCCAATTTTTGGTTTAATTATCTTTGCAGCTTCAAGATTATAGCCTTCCTCAAGATCATATTTTCCGACCATATCTTGATATATACTCTCTGTCATTTTTTTCATATAATCTGGAACAGCTTGTGCAATTTCAGCCACAGGTATATCTCCCCTGCTCATGTTGAATATAGCATAAGTTCCTGAACCACAACTTATCTCAATAGCATCAATTCCTAATTTTACTAACCATTCAGAATACTTTGCTGCTAAAAGGGGTGTTATCCCTTCAGTTGGAGTATAATCATTGGTATTCAATTTTATTAAAAGTGGTATATCTGCTGGTAAAACTCTTTTAGTTTTAGTTATAATTTCTTTCACGTATTGAAATCGCTTTTCATCAGAACCACCCCACTCATCTTGTCTGCGATTGTAAAAAGGAGATAGAAACTGATTGATTAAATACCCATGAGCAGAATGTAATTGAACTGCATCTACACCAGCTTCAACTGCTCGTTTAGCAGCATTAACAAATGCTTCGATAGAATCTTGAATTTCGTCTTCAGTCATTTCTTTTGAATAATCTATTGAAATAGGATTTATTATATCTCCAGAGGGTCCGATAGGTGTTGTTCCTATTAACCTACTAAACGTTTGCATACCAGCGTGTACTATTTGAAATGCAACCTTCGCATCTTCTTCATGTATAGCGTTAGTAATCTTTTTTAAACCGGGAATAATGTTATCATCAAATATCCCTGTTTGATATCCATATGCTTGCCCTAAAGAGTCAATATACATGTATCCAGGAATAATCAATCCAACCTCTCCTTTTGCTAAAGTGCTTAGAAGTTTTATGAGTTCATCAGTAACTTTTCCATCTCGTTGTGCCATATTTTCTAGGGTTGCAGATCGCACAAATCTATTTTTAACTTCCATTTTTCCAATTTTCATTGGTTCAAACAAAATCGAGATTATTTTTCACCACTTATTATTTTTTAATAAAAAATATCTTACATCCATGATATTATTTTTGGTGTTTTAGCTAAAATATCTACTAGCTCTTCATATCCAATTCCTTCAATTTTTTCCCGTAAATTTATAGGATTTATACCTCTAGCATTTATATCTGGAATCATTGCATATACAGTTAATGGTAATTTTAATAATTCTTTCAAGAATGAAGGTATTTTGCTTTTCTTTGATGTACCTATGACACCATCATGAATTAAAACTACTTTAATCCTTATCTTTGATTCGGAATATTCTTTTAAGATATTAAGAAGATTATCTAATTGAGCACCAAATCTTAGACTAAAACCATATAGAAATGCAACTGAATTGTTTTCCTCCATATTAAGTTTGCCTCTTAACTTTAATATTTAAAGCAAATATCTGCTTCTAATATGAGTTTAGATATTTCATTTATATTTACTACATTTATATTATTATAGGAGATTAGATCTGATTGTTTTATTCCTGCTATCTCCAGAGCCTTATCTAGGACATAAATTTCTAATTCAGAAAATTCTATTAGTTTTATAATATTGGAATAATTATCAAAATTTAATATTTCAGGATTTAGAGCTTTATTTAAAAAATAGATTGCATCTCCCATCAAAACCATCCTGCATTGCTCAATATCCCCTACTGCTAAAATTCCAGTAGCCATTCGGATAGACTCAACAACAGAATTTTTACCAATAGGAGAATCTTCACAAATTATTATGACTGATTTTACCATAGTTATTAACTCCCCGGTCCAAAAAAGATAACTTTATCTGATATTGAAATCAAATGTGAAAGCCCTCCTAATCCTTCTTGGCATGCGCCTTGAATAAATTCTGATTTTTGGATGCCTGTGAAGCTTATCCATGTACTACATGCTGAAAGTGCTACATTATGTTTTTGGCAAAATAGTTCTAGGCGCTCTGGTATATTTCGAATAGAGTCCCCTTTCATTATTCTTTCTTTAATAGCATGCACCCCACTACCATAGAGAAAAATTCCTAACACTTTGTGACCTTTATTTATGATTACTTCCCCTAAGTTTAGTAAAGTATCAATAGCTTCATATTTATAGGGTTCTGCACACAATACAAATGAAAATTTAACCATTTTGGAGTCATCTCTTTTGAAATTATAATTTTATAAATTCTGCTGAAATTTAATTTATTACGAAAATAATTGATAAATATTATTAAGTCTTAAATTATTAAAAATTTACAATATGAAAAAATTTCCTCTTAATGTTAAAGGTTTTCATCCATTTGGGGATTTAATTGGCTTGAGTTTTACAAAAGTTAAGAAAGGATATTCCCAATGTATTTTGGAGGTTCATGAAAAATTATTTAATCCTCATATGGTTATACATGGTGGAATAATTTATTCCATGGCAGACACAGGTATGGGTGCTGCCCTTTTCTCACACTTGGAAAAAAATGAATTATGCGCCACTGTCGAGATTAAAATTCATTACTTTAAAAGTGTTAAAGCAGGTACCCTTATATGTAATACAAAAGTGATTCATATAGGGAAAAAAATTGCTACATTAGAATCAGAAATTTTAAATAACGATCAATTAGCCGCAAAAGCATTAGGAACTTATTCTATATTTCAAATCAAGGATAATAATTTATTACTTAAAAAAATAAGAGGAATTAATTCCTTTATGGATTAAAAATCCAATCTTTCCTCCTATTTTCCATATAGAATTACCTTAAACATCAATAAAAATCTAAACTAATCCCATAATTAAAACCATTCAGCTGCATCAGCTTCTAATACTAAATCATTCAATGTTGCTGCTCCGACAATTTTTACACCGGGTATCAAATCAACCTTTTCCCATCCTAACATTCTTTTTGATGCTTCACATACCAAAATTTCTACACCAGATTCTAACGTCTTATCAATCATCTCTTTAACACTTGGAAAACCTCCTAATTTTATTCTTTCTGATTCCCCCGGTTTCAAAATTCTCAATCCCGTTCCTAAGTAATAAACAGTTGCTTTAATATCCATAGCTTTAGCTGTCTGTGCTAGAACTAATGGAGAATATTGACGTTCAGGATCATCACTTGTCTGTACATATAAGATGTGTTTTTCTTCGATTTTTTTCACCTCCTTTTTTTATGCTTAAAAAAATTTTTTAACTTGCTATAATCATAAACATTTTTTTAAATTAGTATCTCAAAAAAACTTACTCGTTTATCTTTTAAATCTTTATATTTTCTAATAAAACCATACTCTTGAAGCTTTTTTAAGGAATAAGCAACTGTACGTTTAGGTAGAAGAGTTTTCTTTAAAATTTGTTTTTGATTTAGAGGACCTCTTTGTTTTAATATATATAAAATAAATTTACTTGATGGCGATAATGAAAATAATTCTTGTTGTGTTTTATAATCCGAAACATAGTATTTATCTTCAACAATCATAAAATGGTGTAATAAATAGTTAAGTAATTTAAATATATCTCAATTCAACTAAAAATTTGTTCATATTTAATATTTACGAAACTTGATAAACCTAAACAGCCCTTTAGATTTTAGCTTTAATTTGCAACAAGATCTCATAAAAAGTTTCAATTTGAAACTTATATAAACTAAAAAAATTAAGGGGTCAAAAGCAAAGGTTTCTTAGAAATTACCACATCCATCACAATTACCATCTAAAAATGCCTCACAATCTTTACATATATTTCCACACTTAGATTCTTGGCTTTTTTTGCCAAAGAGATTAAGAGGTAAAAATCTTGGGGCTATAATCTCAGATATAAAAAGAATGTCTGAATGTAATATCCCTTCTTTGTTAGTCGGCCCACAATAATTGATATATCGATGTAATACATCAATACTTTGTCCTACAATGCCCATAATTAAATTATATTGTCCGGTTATTTGTGCTAACAGGAAAACTCTTGGACATTCAGAGTAAGCTTGAATAATTTTCTTTACTTCCTCATAATTTTTCATTTCTAAAAGAATTAAACACGCTCTGTAATATAATTTGTTAATATTTATATTTCCTTGAACCTTGAGAATTTCTGAATCTTCTAATTTTACAATTCTTTTTCGAACTCCAGCATGGCTCATAATGTCTTTATCTGATTTGAAAACTTTTTCTCCTATACTAATTAAACTTTCACGACCTTCATTAAATAAAGCATTAATAATTTGTTTATCAATGTTGTCTAATGGCATAATAAATATAAAAGAAATCCTTCTATAAAAAGATGCAAAAATTGCTTTAAAATATTTATATTATTGTATCTACTCCTATTAAGAAGGAAAAAAATTCGGTCTTTTCAAGGATTTTGCCCTTAAGTAATTTTTTAAGTTGTTGTCTCAAATTTTTCTTTTAACTTAAGATTTGAATTCCTTTTCCTTTCTCTTTTTATTAATTATAAGTAATTTTAAATGGAGTAATGCTCTTTTTCTGGATGTACTTTTTTAATAAATTTAAAGTCAAAAATATCTTCTATTCTAAGTTTTCGTCTAACATATCCCAATTCATAAAGAACTTTTGCAAATTCCATCGTTACATTAACATAATCATCTGAAAGGGAGGCACAATATTTCGGCGATATTTTTAAAATGGATTCCGCATACTTCTTATCTATAATTTTAAAAGATTTAGAAATTTTCTCCGCTGCTATTGATTGAGAAGTCCTAAGTATATAGGATGCTTTTTTATGATGCTCCAGAAATTTAATTATTAACTCCGATTGAAATTTAATCAAATTCGTATGAAAAAATATCCCATAACTAGGATTATTAGGCCATAAATACTTTGGCTCAATAATTAAATGAGAATTTAGGATGGTTGATGCAAATATGGCCAATGCTGGAGTCCCTACACCACCCTCTATAATATTATCTTTCATGTCAACCGCTATAAATTCTGCTTG
>JBHLNY010000341.1:0-3367 GCA_048941065.1 Promethearchaeota archaeon | reverse complement strand
AAAGACATAAAATATCGAGAACGTTTTTTATTCTATAATAAATTTAACAAATTAAAATTTTTCAGATATTTATAATAGTATTATACTTTTAAAAAAATGTGATTGAAGATTAAAATTATTTCAATTGTCGGATATTCTGGCAGTGGAAAGACTCATTTTATTTTGAATGCAATAAAATTAATAAAACAAAATTTGAATAAAGAAGTTTCTGTAATCAAGTTTATTCATGAGCACCAAATCGATAAAAAGGGAAAAGATTCATACAAATATTCTGAAGCAGGAGCAAGCTATTCTATTTTAAAAAATATCGATAATGAGACGACAATTTTCATGAAAAAAAATGCTGATATTAGTTCAATAATAGAATGGCTAACAAATGGGCCATATAAAACAGATTTCATATTTACAGAGGGTTTTAGGGAACTAAATTATCCCACTGTATTATGTGTCAAAAATTTTGAGGATGTTGAATCTCAAATAACCGAAAATGTTAAATTGATTTCAGGTCTGATTGTTTTAAGAACTAAAAATAAAAATCATTACTTAGATTTGCCGGTTATTAATATTGAGAGAGAATTTAAGAAATTTGTACAAATTTTTAATATTAAATAAATTCTAATCAAAAATTTTCCAAACTGTGGCAAATTGCTTACAAAAAAATTTGAAATTTCTTAAGTTTTTTTTCCCTTCTATATTAGATAGAAAAAATTCGCTTAATTTTTCAAAAACTTCAGTTTCCTCTGAAATATTATTTACTGAATCCTTAATCTTAGCAATAAAATTATGAATTGGTAAAATAATTTCATGAAATATCCATTCTTCAAAATAGATTTGATCTGAGAATGATTGAATGTTATAGGTAACCATGATTTGAGTCAAATCTTCAACTGTATAAAAATATTTATCTGGAATCTGAATCTTATGAACTTCTAGATCTTTTTTAAGCTGTTCCTTATTTAAACTGATGATATAATCTGGCCAAACATCATCTGAGTAGTTTATATCTTGAAAAACGAATAATTCTAATACTCTTAATGCTATATTTTTACCTATATATCGACTTCTTGGATCAATGAAATTTTTTGAAGCATCTTCTGGTTTAGATCGAAGAAATATTTTATTTATTAATACATAAAGAATTCTACAAATATGGTCAGCAATAATGTCAAAATTAAAGGAAGTGTTATTTGGATCTTCAGAAAGCATTTTATTTTCATAATCAACTAAATTAAAAAGATTTATATTAAAACTTTTCAAAAAAGCTCTAAAAAATCCATAATTTAGTTGAGAAACATTTTTCTTAAATATCTTTTGAAAAAATAGGTCGATATCATCTAAATTTGAAGTGATTGAAAGAAAATTTACAAATTTTCCAATATTTTTTATTGATTTAACATCAATGCCATTATTTCTTTTTTTGTTATATTGATTTAATGAAGTTTTAAATATTTCTGGTAAAAACAATAAATTACCAACTTCTAAAGCTTCAAGACCACTCCCAAAATAATATTTCATGTATAATAAAAACAAATTTAGTTGAGATTTAGCTGAAGGAAGATTATTTGCCTGAAATGTAGCATATAATGTGGAATTTCTATCAAGAAAGTTGAAGAATTTGATTATCGAGTTTTTCTTCTCTGCAGTATAATCTAAATTTACTAAAAAATCTTTTTTAATAATGTCTATCTTAGAGAACAAGGAATCTTCTACACGAGATCCAACAAAATTAAAAAAATCTAATAAAGGTGAAAAGCTTTGTAATAATTTACATTTTCTATAAAAATAATATAATAGATCCATTAATTTTTCTTTCGAATTTTGATATTCATTTAAAGCATACTGGTAGAGTTTCTCTCTTCCTTTCAATAATTCTTCATAAAATTCTTCTGGAATATCTTTAAAACGTTTAAGAAAATAGTATAAAACCATTTCATAATAGCAATCAAAAATTTCATCTTTACTATCCTTTAAAGTTATCATAAAGTTTAGATCTAGCGTTTTCTCTTCTTCTTTAACAAATACACCATCAAGTAAAACAAAGATTTTTTCTTGGATTGTCTTTCTGATTACTAATCCCAAGAGTCGAATAAGTAAATATAAATAACCCGCTGGAAATGAATAGATATATAATAAATTACTTTGTAAATTCTTAGAAATTTTATCAAAATATCTTTTTTTTTCTAAAGGTAATAAATAGTCGTATTCTAAAATTAAAATTTGTTCAGAGATTTTTTCTTTAATTATTAATTTCAATGAGTGTTCATCAATTCCAAAAAAATTTCCTATAAAATATCGAAAAAAATCGTCAAAATTTTCGTAAAAAAAAGTTGTATATGTTTTTTTAATTACTTTTTTCTCATTTCTTAATTTAAAAACTTCCCATTTCGATTTAATATTTTTTTTAAAGCTTTCAAATTGATCTTGTTTTTGTTCTAAAATTTCTAGAAATAATTTTGTTTCCATTTTATAATTTGAACCTTTCCCTTTAACTCTTTCATCAATGAAGCTCAATATGTCTCTTAAATATTCAGTAGCCAATCTCAATCAAAAAATAAAATGTATTATTCATATAAATTATAAAACAACCCTTAATACTAAAAACTATACATATTATTAAGTAAAATTTAGATAATAAAAATATTAGGTACTTCTTAAAAAGTTGTTGATACCTACCAAATATGAAAAAAATTTTTCTTTTTACAGTTTAAAAAATTTTCGTAATTTCATCATTTTCAGAATATTTTAAGGATTTTATTTTTCCATCTCTGTGTTTTATTTTCCAACCCCTTTCTTTAGATAAAAATTCTCCGATTTTCTCAGCGTGTATTTTATTCTTTTTTAATAAATCAATTAACTCAGAGGAGTGTTTTTGCTCTATTGCAATTAGTAAAGAACCCGAAGATATTGTACTTAATGGGTTCAGATTAAAGATTTTACTTAATACCAATGGTTCTGGAAGAATATTTATTTTTTTTTCATCTATCAAAACACCAGTGTTAGAAGCTATCATCATTTCAGCAATACCACACGCTAAACCCCCTTCAGTTGGATCGTGCATTGATTTTATATGAAAATTCTGATTTGCAATAAGAGCTTCCTTTAAAACACTTATTCCTGGATCATAGAGATAATTCTTACAATTTTTTATGAAATCTAAAGAACATTCCTTTTCTAACAGTATTTTTTCTTTTTCTCTGCCAATAATAGATGTTCCCTCAATAAAAATGCCTTTTGTCAATATAAGAGCATCTCCTGGCTCTGCACCTGAGGTTAAGACTAACTTTTCTTTTTCAACTTCTCCTAATAAAGAACCAACTACAATAGGTCTCTCGAGACCCAGAGTTATTTCAGTATGCCCTCCAATAAC